>JBKOYU010000229.1:0-1693 GCA_046725575.1 Actinomycetota bacterium
CCGGCGCAGCAGACCCGTTCGTCTGTCGTCCATGTCTCCGGTGTACCCGCATTTGCGTGCAAATCGCGCCGTCCGAACACTTTCTTTACGCGTGAAGCGGGTCTCTTTGCGGCGGAATGATGCTGGGTAGTGTGCAGAGCCTGTCGTTCAAGGCCAACTACAAGGCGGCGTACTGCCTCGCGGTGTGCCCCGCCGGTGAGGACGTCATCGAGCCCTATCTCGACGACCGCAAGGGTTTCATGGATCTGGTGCTCAAGCCGCTGCAGGAGAAGAAGGAAACGCTCTACGTGCTGCCCAACTCGGCGGCCAAGGCGCATGCCGAACGTCGCTACCCGCACAAGCAAGTGAAGGTAGTCGACAGCGGGATCCGCGGCCGCTAGCAGGGCTAAGGAATAATCCTGTGGGCAGTGGGCGTTTGCGCATGGCATGAAGATCAACGATGTGGCGGCGTTTCGCGCCAAGTCAGGAACCGTTCCGCCGCTGCGTCGGCTGTTGATGTGCGTTGGGGCAGTTTTGATTTCGGGTGTGACGTTGGTCGCACCCGCTGTGCTTCCTTCCGGCGCGACGAGCATCGCCTCGGCGCAGGCGGCCGCGTGTCCGGACGTGCAGGTTGTGTTCGCACGCGGTACCGGCGAGCCGGAGGGCACCGGACGTGTCGGGGAGGCGTTCGTCGACGCACTGCGACCTCTGGCCAAGGGCAAATCCATCGCCGTCTACGCCGTCAACTACCCCGCAACGCGGGACTTCCTCCGCGCGGCCGACGGCGCCAACGACGCCAGCTTGTTCGTCCAGAACACGGCCACCACCTGCCCGGACACCAAGATTGTTCTCGGTGGGTACTCGCAGGGCGCGGCCGTCGTCGACATCATCACGGTGGCCGATCAGTCGACCCTGGGCTTCGCCGAACCAATGCCGGCCAACGTCGCCGACCATGTCGCCGCGGTGGCCGTGTTCGGCAACCCGTCCATCCGTCTCCTCGGCAACCCGCTGACCGCACTGAGCCCGCTGTACGGCTACAAGACGATCGACCTGTGCAACGGCGCGGACCCTGTCTGCTCGAACGGCGATGACGTCGCCGCCCACAGCGTGTACGTCCAATCTGGATTGGCAACGCAGGCAGCACAATTCGTCGCCGACCGACTCACCGCCCAGGCGCCGATCAGCACGCTGGCCGGCGAGAGCCAGGGGTGACCAGGCTGCCATTCAGCGGCCTCCGAGTGTCGTGAGTCAATAATTCTGGAGCATCTTCTGTGCCCGCGATGAGTCTTCCTCGAGATCGACGTTAGCGCGAAGAAGTGCGAGTGACCTACACGCTAGCGTCGATCTCGTTGTCGAGACACCCAATTCCGCCGGGACGGTGCCAATCTATCTGCCAGTAGGGTGACGACCGACTAACCCCAGGCGTGCACGGTGTTCTGGGCGGGCTCCAGACCTTGGGCCACAAGAAGTTCGGTGGCATCAGCGGCCTGCTCGCAGATTGTGGGAACGTCGCGCCATTCGGCGGCGGTGAAGTTGCTCAAAACGAACGCCGCGCCTTCCATGCGGCCGGGTGGGCGACCGATACCGATGCGCACCCGCTGAAAGTCGTTTGTACCCAACGCCGATGCCACTGAGCGCAGCCCGTTGTGTCCTGCGACGCCGCCGCCAACCTTGAGCCGGATGCGGCCAAACTCGATGTCGAGCTCGTCGTGGA
>JBKOYU010000354.1:0-5283 GCA_046725575.1 Actinomycetota bacterium
GCCATGCGGCGTGGGCGAAGTAATGTGTAGCTCCGTAACAAGAAGACGATCTGGGTAGCCTGATCACACTGACATTGTGTACCAGTGGTCTATTACACTTTCAGCGTATCACGGTAGCGTACCGAAGGTCCACTATCAAGGGACCGCCAGTACACTAGCATTGATCCATGACCTTTCAACGGGCGCGCAGCGAGGAGCACCGCGAGATCCGCCGGCGGTCCATCCTGGACACCGCGTCATCGATGCTGGAGAGCATGCCGGTCAGCCAGATCAGTCTCAACGAACTGAGCCGGCGGGCCGGATTGGCGAAGTCGGCGATGCTGCGCTACTTCGAGTCCCGCGAGGCCGTGCTGCTCGAACTGCTCGACGTCGCGCTGCGCCAATGGGTTACCGCGGTCGCCGCGGAACTACCGAGCGACACCCATCCCGACCCGGCCCGCACCCGTGGCGATCACTTGGCCGCCCAGCTCAGCCGGTCGTTACAGCAGCGCCCCCAGCTCTGCGACCTGATCGCCGCCCAACCGGGAGTGCTGGAACACAACGTGTCCGCCGAGACGCTGCTGCGCTTCCAACGGTCCTTCCATGCCAGCATCAATCTGCTCGCCGAGGCCATCCGGCACTACATTCCCGAACTCGGCGACGATTCGAAGAGCGTGTGCCTACTTATCCTGGTTACGACCGGCGCGCTGTGGATGTATGCAAACCCTTCGGTCAGCGCGGTCAGGGCCTGCCAGGCCGACCCCGCGTTGGCCGAGCTTCGTTTGGATTTCGCTACCGACCTGGAACCGACCCTCGCCCGACTCATCACCGGCGCATTGGTCCGGCGCGCCACCTGATCATCGTCGAGGGTGGCAGCGCGCCTTGATCGTGTTAACCGTCAGCCCGCGAGCCAGCATCTGCGAGCGCCAGCCAGACAGCATCGCTTCGAGGACTCGTTCCTAGGCGCGAAGCAGCGAAACATCTGGCGAACCACGCGGAACTTCCGGGATAAACCCCGGCAATTCGTCAGACATAGCACCATCCAAAGCCGTTGCTAGGCAGCGCAATCCCGCACCAAAACGTCACGGTGACGTAATCAGTGCTCCGTGGTGGGTGGGGTGGCGCAGAATCGCGGGAACGATTCAGACCGAAGAAGTCGGGCGACAGCGAGTGCGGCGGGCATGGCCCTCAGTAGTGTTGGAATCACTCACTAGATGAATGGAACCATCGACGAGCAGCGCGTCAGCCGCAAACTCGGGGACGTCATTCACAGCCGGATGCGCCGATACGCATCTACAAGGGCCGCCTCGCGCGCGGCTCGCCACCTTGCGGCAAGGGAGCACTTGTGTCTTCGATCGAGCGCTCCACGATAACCCGGCAACGGAGTCGACTCGTCGCGCCCATTTTGGCGAGCATGTCCGCACTCGCGCACTCATATACTGGAAGTGTAGCTCTAAGCAGCTTGTTAAGCTTAAGCTTGGAACATATGCTGCCGCAACGGATTTCGCCGATAATAAGTAACTATGTCAGGTTGGAGGCCCAGCCGATACGCCAATAGTCCACCGCTGCAATCGCTTTGATTGTTGTCCTCGCTCAGTGATTGGTGACTTGCTCGCTTTAGTTGTCGCATTCGTTGCGACACGCTCAGTGCGGTTGTCGCATTGCCATTCCACTTGATGCTTAAGTTCGTCGTGTGAGTGCTGAGACTGCTGTGAAGGACACCGCGCCGGTCATGTTCGCGCCGCTGGTGGTGTACCGACCAGCCAGAGGTGCCGACGAGATCGCCGTGACGGCCTCGTCGGCCGGAGCCGTCGCGTTCGAGTTCGTGGCGCCCTATCGACAGGTCCGCTCTCGCAGACGGCAGCGAAACTATTGCGGTGACTGGTGACTCGTCACCACCAAGCGTCACGTGACAAAGCAATTGCCGTTGCTTCGGTGCGGACGTTTGAATCCGTTCATCGGGACGTTTCTAAACGCGTTCCGCGTACGGCTGGTTCGGATCTCGGACGACATCGACAAGACCGATCCCCAGCAGCTGTGGAGTTTCTAAACGCCTTCGGCGTACGGAGGGTTCGGATCCGGCAGCCGCGGCGGGGCCTGATCCAGACCGGGCGAGTTGATATCAACGCCGCGCTGGGTGCCAGCGGTATGACCGTCGCCAAGAGCGCCAAGGCGATGTGGAACGACAGCGACGTCACCGAGAGGGCGTGTCTGACCCGATGAACGGCGCTACCCGCGCGAACAGGCGCGACGGCGCGCGAGTCCTGAGCAGAACGCATAAGGGTCTAAGACGCGCCTTTTCATTGGGCTAGACGGTGCACCGCTAATACATAAAGGCCGACGATGTGAGCGAGGTCACGCTGCTCGACATGCAACTCGACATCGAACAGCGCAAGCTGGACGAGTCGTTCCATAATGACCCACTGCGTGTGGTGTGGTTCGGCGTGCCGGACGACGACGAGTAAGTGGAAGGCACACACCAAATGACCAACGACGACGGCGACCGCTTTGATGTCCATAGGTTATTGCATTGAAATGATGAACTGTCCGAGATGCCATCACGAGCTGACTGAGAATACTGAGACCGCACCACAATTCTGGTGGTGCGGTAGCTGTGGCTTTCGGTCTGATCTCTAGAAACATGTTGTAGCACAGCAGAACCTGGGGTGGGAGTGCCCTCAAGAAACATGGCCTCTCACGGACAGCGGCCCGCGCTTTTCTGCACGCGCTCGGAAAGATCGGGTCCGAAATTGAGCGTATCCTGATGTGTGACAGTGGTTTTCGTGGGCTGTATCCGAGCGCAGTCACGAAATGTCGTGGCAGCCCGGCTATAGCGCCGATCGTTGTAGCGTAGCGTCCATGCCTTAAGCATCCCGGGTACTTATGGAGATCCGCACCGTTGCCGGCCCATCAAGGCATGTGCAGTGCGTGTTAAGCGGCGGCCCCTACACCGTCTGATCGCACTGTGCGGCAGGTCCAGGTGGTGTGCCCTCCAGCTTCTCCCGATACGGATCCACCAGCATCTCTCGACGCTGCGCGCGCCCGGGCGTCAACTCACCCCGCTCCCGCGCGGCCACATACTCAGCGACCGTGTGATGCGAACACCCCGCCAGCTCCGCCGCATCACGCAACCCGTCAAGTCGTAAGCTTCCGAAATCTCCATGATCTCCTCGGCAGACTTCACTCATCCCCTCCTCGGGAACTGAACAACAAGTGGGATTACACTGCCCGCTATGTTTCTGGTCCCCCGACTACATTCAGCACAGCGTGCACATCAAACCGGGACGCGAGGGTCCTGTTCGAGTGTTGTCGCGCATTGAAATTGCCGACGATGCCGTCACTTCCGATGCACACGAAGCGCGAAGTGGTTCGTCGGCGTGATGACGGCGTGCTCGACATGATGGTGCCGCACCCTGCAGCGCGGTAATGGTCGCCATGACAGACGGGATGTTTAAGCAGGCGATCCCGGTCGCTGAGGGGTCCCCAAACGGACAAGTCAGTTTGGAAATTGTTCCAGTCCTGGGCGGGTGACTACTCGACGAGAAGATGGGCCAAACCGTGACGGTGGCATGAAATGTAATGTGTTCTTAGCGATCGCCTGGCCACCCGGTCGCGGTCAGAATGCCTCCTACCGGTTTGCGCGTCATGCAAGACAAATTGGTCCCGCTCACCGACCTGCCGGATGAGCCAATCCACTTGGAATTGCTGGCAGGCAAGGCCATCGGGTCGATGCTGCACAGTCCTCGCGTCTTGAAGGTCGGGCGTTCTTCGCACGCACAATAGCGGACCCAGCCGCCGTCACTTTTCAGGTCAAAAGTAGCGAAAGGTCTTGATCCACAGGTATTGACAATTGCTCTTTGGGGTGGGCCAGGCGCGACTACACTCAGACCCGCTTGTGTTCACCCTGAATCTATGGGGCATGCTCCGCCGGGAAGTACCCCGGCTAACGGTCAGGACTTTTCAAGCGGAGCGCGCCGCATGGAATTCGTTAACGCGAGACCTACTTCAGGGGGCTTCTTTATGAGCATCGTGATCGTACGCCGCTCTGACAGCGGCGATTTGGCCGGAGAAGTCAAATCCATCGCCGTCCCCTACAGCGGCAGTTTCACCAGCCACTCGGTCACGGCGGTCATCAGGAAGAGCGGAAACCTGCGGCTAATCGATTGGCACGTGGATGCTTCCGGCATGGTTACCCGCACAGCCGACTCGGGCACCCAGGCGGGGCAGGTGTCCGCGATCAGCATCGCCAAGGGAGAATATCCCTTATACGTCACCGCCGTGCGGTCCGGCTCGGGGAAGCTTCTCCTGATCAGCTGGAACGTCGCCTCCAACGCGATTCAGCGTCGGAGATCTCGCTGGCCCTGTTTTTTTACAGTTTCTCCGTCGACGGATCTCGTGTTGCCACCACAGTGAGAGCGGGCAACGGCGGCGCGCTGTCGATTGTTTGGGAAGTGTCGGCGGACGGCTCGACCATCCCCCGGCGGGGCGATAGCAACAACCAGATGGGGTTGGCCACCAAAATCTCCTCCGTGGTCACGATAACCGGCCACCTGGTGGTGTCGTGTCGGGCGTCAGACGGCAACCTCAAGCTGATCACGCTGCAAAAGTCTGCTGACGGCAACACCGTGACGCGCGTGGGCGATAGCGGTAGCCAGGCCGGGGAAGTCTCAGGGGTTTCCTCGATCTTTCGCAAATACGGAGTGCTCACGGCCGTGCGGGCGGGCGACGGGCATCTTCTGCTGATCGCCTGGAACATCAACAGCGGTGGAGCGCTCACGCGGGGCGGAGACAGTGCGGACCAGGCCGGGGCGGCCGATCTGATCACGCTCGACAGCACGGATCAACCCGACGCAGCGGTGCTCACCAGCGTGAGAACGGCGAGCGGCACGCTGAAATTGATCACATGGGACGACGGGGCCGGCATTAACTAACGGTCGTTGAAGCGGCGCGTGAAGAGTCTGGCCAGTTCGCCGCGGGCGATATTGTCCTTGCCGACCGGCACCACACTGCCTTCGCAGGAAAAGATGTCGGCGACCTGATTACCGGATAGTGTGCCCGACGAGCTTCTCACCCGACCCGTACTCACCGGGGATCAGCGCCTTAGCGATTCGAGCAGCCGCGTCGAGAAAAATCGGGGTGAAAGGCATCTGTCCGTTTGGGGTTCCCCTACGGCGAACCCCGCATGTCCGCTCGCGGACCGCGGGCTACTCGAACCCGGCCCGCTGTTTTGCCCGGGTTTGAACACCATCCCGGCCCATCTCGGACCGGCTGGTGTGGATGGGCGCAACGGATCGGTCGGCAAAG
>JBKOYU010000902.1:0-8695 GCA_046725575.1 Actinomycetota bacterium
GGCCGGCATCATCTTCAACCTGCTGAGCTACCCTGGCTTCTACGACGTGGCGTTGCGTGACGTCGGGTTGCTACTGGCCGCGCTGACGTTGGGTGGTCTGGCCTCGGTGTACGACCCGGCCTGGCATCGGCGCCCCAGGTCGGGCACCGATACCCCTGCCGCGTAGCCGATCCCACCGTGCTCCCCTCCGTTCATCCGGCGCCACTACGCCTGCGACGGGTGAACGGAGGGATCGTCTCGTCTCCCGGAAGGAACCCGCCATGCATTCCAACGCGGCATTGCAACTGGTGCACGAATCACCGCATCGGGATCTGGCCGCCGCGGAAGCCGCCGCCGCTGCATTCCTTCGCGCCCTGGGGATTTCACTGGATTCAGAGAGCCTTGCCGGCACACCCGCGCGGATGGCGCGGCTACGCCGAGCTATTCACGCCGCGGACCTTCGATCTGACCACCTTCCCCAACGACGAGGGCTACGACGAACTCGTGATTTCCCGCAACCTGCCCCTGCGATCGGTGTGCGAGCACCACATGTTGCCCTTTGTCGGGATCGCCCACATCGGGTATCTGCCCGGCCAGCGCATCATCGGGCTATCCAAGCTCGCCCGCGTCGCCGAGCACTTCGCCTGCCGACCCCAACGCCAGGAACGACTCACCAAACAAATCGCCGATTGGCTCGACGCACAGCTGCAGCCCCGCGGCGTCGGCGTGGTCATCGCGGCCGAGCACACCTGCATGACCCTGCGAGGCGTTCAGGCCGCCGGATCGGCGACCATCACCTCCACACTGCTGGGCGCCCTGCGCGAAGACCCGCGATCACGCCAGGAGTTCTTCGCACTCACCGGCGCCAACACCTGACCACCGACACCAAACCCAACCAGGGAGATGTCATGACCCAACGACGAAACGTCAAGGCACGCCGGATCTATGACCCGGCGCTGCCCGGCCGGGCAGACATCACACGCACGATCTTCGGTCCATCAGCGGCGGCCGCGACGCGGTGTTAAACCCTTGCGGACAGCGGCAATTCGACTCGACACCGATGATGCACGCGCCGGCCGTGTCTTTCGATCGCAGGTCGCGCAGACGTCCCCTCGAGCCTGTCACCGGCCGGCCGCGGCGCGGTGAGGCCCAGTGCCCTTCGTCAACCGAGTCCCGTCCTGAAGAGCGACGCTTGCTGACCCCGCTCATCCGCCCCGGGGTTTGGTCTCGCTTACGGCCGGCGGTGCGCTCTCCGCGGCTAGATTGGAGTGTCCGTCGCGGCCGACGTGGGCTTCAGCGCGCATCCGCTCGGCCATGTGCGGGTAGTGCAGCTCGAAAGCCGGCCGCTCCGAACGAATCCGGGGCAATTCGGTGAAGTTATGCCTGGGCGGTGGACAGGTGGTGACCCATTCCAGGGAGTTGCCGTAGCCCCACGTGTCATCGACGACAACGACCTCGCCATAGCGGCAGCTCTTAAAGATGTTCCAGACGAACGGCAACATCGATGCGCCCAGGGTGAACGCCCCGATCGTCGACACGATGGTCAAGCTGGTGAATCCGTCAGCGGGCAGGTAGTCGGCGTAGCGGCGCGGCATACCTTCGTTGCCCAGCCAGTGCTGCACCAAAAAGGTGGTGTGGAAACCGATGAACGTCAGCCAGAAATGCAGCATGTGGCACTGCGCACCTTGAGTCATGCAGGCGTGAAGGCGGCCGCAGCCGTGCATGTGTTGCGGGCATTGATCGCGTTCCTGGTCGGATCGTTGCTTCGGGAAGCCGGAACCGCCGGACACGGGTCAACTGCCACTGTCATCGCCACCCCTGAAGCGGACCTGCTTGCCGCCGGACTTTCATCGGTGGCCTCGTCGGCTGGCGAGTTGGCGTTCCGCGACGGGTGACCCGCGCCGGACCCGCCGCGCACTCATTCGACGGGACGTACTCCTTGACCGCTGACACCACTATGTTCGCCGTCCCAACCCCCGGGCACATGGCGGGGCATATGTCGGTCGTCGTTCGCACGCCCGAGGTCACGTACTTCCTGGCGGGCGATGCCACCTACGACGAAACGCTCCACAAACAACGCATCGTCGACGGCCCCTCAGAGAACATCGAGGTCTGCTTGAACACCCTCGACCGCATCGCTGCGTTCGCCCGAGCCGAACCAACGGTGCTACTGCCCGCTCACGACCCGCTGGCCGAACATCGGCTCGCCGAACGAATAACCCTCACCGACGATTAACTTCGCACGGCTCGCGACCGGGCTTCCCGCGACCGGTCCGGTGGCCCGCATGCGTCGCCGCGTGTTGAACTCAGTGGTACACCGGCACTTCCACCACCACACGCGCTGTCGTGGTGCGCAGCAAGTACATCAGGAGCGCGGGCACTGCATCAACACGGCGCCGACGTTACGGCTCCACCGGTGCGCGGGCGTCGAAAAGTGTTGGCAGGAAATGTTCTAAGTTGCCGATCTCCTCGATGTGGTGGCGGATCCACCGCTCGAGTTTGGCCGGCGGTAGGGCCCGTGTACGGGCGACGCGGTTCAGCAACAGTCGGCCGGGCAGCGTGTCGTCACCGAGCGTCATCCGCGTGACATACCTGGCGGCGCCGTTCGACGACTCGAACTCGTTCTCCAGCCGCACGACCGAGCTACCCGCTATGCGTCTGCTGATGATGGCCGAGCGCTCATTCATCCCCTCGACGGTGACGTGGATATCGAGCACACTGCCGAGGTCGCGGCCGAGCGCCTCCACGATGTGCAACTTGCTTCCCGCTCTGACCGGGGCGTCAAGGTTGTTCTCGACTTCGTAGGTGATGTGGTCGAGGGGATGCCACACCAGATAACGCGGATAGGTCCCGTCGGCGTACTGCATGGTCCCCGGCACGTGGCCGTACCACCACGCCAGCATCTCGGCGGTGACGCCGGGCAACGGCGCGTGCTCGATCGTAATGATCCGTCGGCCGCGGTCGTCGCTGCGTGAAACGCGGGCCGACTCTTGGGGGCGCAGGGGCCACAGGACGGGTCGTGGTGCGGGCAGGCTGGTCACGGTCATGGTTTGAGCAGTACCCGATGAGGCGTACGCCTAGACTGATGCGCGATCGGCACGCAAATATCGCGCAGTGATACGAGGAGTGCATCGGTGTTTTCGCTCGCCCGGCTGTCCTGCTTCGTCGCCGTCGCGGAGGAGCTGCACTTCGGACGGGCCGCCGAACGGCTGCACATGACGCAGCCGCCGCTGAGCCGGCAGATCCAGCAGCTCGAGAACGAACTCGGCGTGCAGCTCATCGACCGCACCACCCGGACGGTGACGCTGACGCCGGCCGGCGTCGCGTTCTTGCCCGATGCGCGGCGCATCCTGCAACTCGCCGAAGGTGCGGCGCAGACGGTGAAGCGCATTCCCGCGGGGGATCTCGGCACGGTCGTGGTCGGCTTCACCGCGGCGTCGGCGCACGCCGTGCTCCCCCGCCTGCTGGCGAGCGCTCGGGAGAAGTTACCGGACGTGAAGCTCGACCTTCGAGAGATGGTGACGGCCGCGCAAATCGAAGGGCTGATGACGGGCGAGCTCGATCTGGGGATGGCGCGGCCGCCGTTGAAACGGCCAGGCCTGGTGTCACGGCCATTGCTGCACGAGCAACTGATCGCGGCGTTGCCGGAGGCGCATCCGATGGCCTCGCTGGGACGGCAGTTGACGCTGAATGATCTCGACGGCCAGGACGTGATCATGTATTCGCCGGTGCAGGCACGGTATTTCAACGAGCTGCTGATCAGTACGTTCACGATTGCCGGCGCTACACCGCGCTACGTGCAGTACGTGACACAGGTGCACACGATGCTGGTGCTGGTGCGCTCGGGCATCGGCATCGCGCTGGTGCCGGCGTCGGCGGCGACGCTGCATCCCGACGGGGTGGTGTTCCGGTCCATTGGAGCGTTTCGGGAGCGGCCGGTGGAGCTGGACGCGGTGTGGCGGACAGACATTTCGAACCCCGCACTGCTGCGGCTACTGAGAGACGTTCTGCCACAGCGGGAGTGGACGACGGACGATTTGGTCGTAGACGTGCTAGCGTGAATTCATGCTGTCGAGGACGAAACTGGCTGTCGCCTGTGCCGGTTTGGCGTTGTCGCTGAGCACCGGAGCCGGGATCGCCTCGGCACAACCCGATGCAAACGCCATCGTCAACTCAACGTGCACCTATCCACAGGTGATGGCGGCGCTCAACGACCAAAATCCCGGCGTTGCGCAGGAGCTCAATCAATACCCAATAGCGGTTGGCTGGCTGCAGGCACTCGTCGCCGCGCCGCCCGACCAGCGTCGGCAAATGGTCGCGCAAGTGCAGGGCCTCTCGGAGCTTCAGCCGTACATGCCGGTGATCTCCCAGGTCGCCAGCACCTGCAACAACTACTAGGGCGCGCTGCCGCAGCGACTTCGTGGCTCGTTGCCGGGCGCTCGCTTCCGGTGGAATGTGCTTGGCCAGCACTGCCTAATCCTCCTCAGCGCGCCACCGTAATCGGCACCGGCGTGACGAGCCGACCGGACTTCAGAAAGTTATCCAGGTTGCGCAGCGTCAACTCCTCCATCGCCGCACGCGTTTCCACCGTTCCGCTGGCCACATGCGGCAGCAGCACAACGTTGTCCATCGTCAGCAGCGCATCCGGAACCTGAGGCTCGTTCTCGAACACATCGAGCCCCGCTCCCCCGAGCCGCCCGCAGACCAGAGCGTCCACCAACGCGTCCTGGTCCACCACGCTCCCCCGCGCGATGTTCACCAGATAGCCGTCCGCGCCGAGCGCCTCGATCACGTCGCGGCTCACCAACCCCTGGGTACCGGAGCCTCCTGCCGCCGCGACGATCAGCACATCCACGTCACGGGCCAGCTCGACCGGCGAACCCACATACGTGTACGGGGAACCCTCGACCGCATTTCGGTTGTGGTATGAGATCGCGCATCCAAATGCGCTCAGCCGCTTCGCAATTGCGCTACCGATCCGTCCCAATCCGAGGATCCCGACCCGCTTGTTGCTCACCTGGCGGGTCAACGGATAGTTCCCGTCGACCGGCCACCGGCCCGCCCGCACATACCGGTCCGATGCCGAGAACTGACGCATCACGTCGATCGTCAATCCGACCGCCGTGTCCGCCACACAATCCGTCAGTACGTCGGGCGTATTGCTGACCAGAACGCCTCGCACCGCCGCCGCATCGACATCCGTCGTGTCATAGCCCACCCCGAAGTTCACCACCGCGCCGAGGTTCGGCAGCGCCGCCATCAACTCGGCGTCAACGCCTGTGCGCCCCGACGTCACCACCGCCCTGATCTCATCGCCATGCGCGGCCAGAAACGCGGCCGTCTCGTCGGGCAGCACATAGGCCCTGTAGTCGTTCTCAAGCGTCTGCGCCAAGGACGGTTTCAGCGGTCCGACCTGCAACACGGGACGGCTCTGCGGAGGGCGGGCATCGGTGCTCATGTTGGTCCCACCGTACGGCGACCTGCGAATACCCGTCCAACCCCGAAATAGCATGGACTTATACCCAACCCGCATGGCTGTCCGGTTCGCAGCCGCGACACGGTATCGCCGCCGCTCGCCTGCCGTCGAAAGTGCAGTTCACACTTGGTTTTTGGCGTTCGCCCAGCGTCGCCGGTGCCGCCGATCAGACCACGATTCGGCCACTTGGCCCGGGTTGACGCTATTCCGATCACGTCCCTACCGTGTGTCTGCGATCACACGTTTATCTACATACGTGGACGTCACAAACCGCAACCCGGGAGGATCCATGAGCCCCGCACCACGCACCACGTGGCGACGCCAAGCCCTCGCCGTCGCCCTTGCGGGAGTCACCGTGGCCGCCACCGGTTGCACCGTCGCCAACTCCCGGCACGGCGGCTACGACGTCAACACCCTGCGCATCGTGCTGCAGGAGGAGCCGCCGACGCTCGAGCCGTGCGAGAGCTCGCTGACGTCGACAGGTGTCGTCGTCCGCTCTAACATCACCGAACCGCTCGTCGAGCGCGATCCCAACTCTGGCGACCTACAGCCGCTCCTGTCGACGGGCTGGCGGCAGACCTCGCCCAACGAGTGGACATTCGACATTCGCAAAGGCGTCACGTTCTCCAACGGCGCACCGTTCACCGCACAGGACGCCGCGTTCTCCATCGACCGGGCCGTCAACTCCGATCTGCAGTGCAACGTCGACGGCTACGTGTTCGGCGACGAGAAGCTCAAGGTGGCCGCGCCCAACGACACTACGGTGACAGTCGGCACCGAGAAGCCAGATCCGATTCTCCCGCTGAGGATTTCGTTCATCGAGATCGTGCCGCGCACCACAAGTACCACCGCGAAGGTGCGCGAGCCCATCGGCACTGGCCCGTACGCCATCGCCGACTGGGAGTATGGCCAGAAGCTGGCGCTACGCCGCAACGACACCTATTGGGGCAAGAAGCCGGCGTTCGCCCGCGCCGAATACCAGTGGCGCAGCGAGGGCAGCGTGCGCGCCGCGATGGTCGTCAACGACGAAGCAGACATCGGTACGTTGATCGGGCCGGAGGACGGAGCAGGCCCCCTCGGCGTGGCGTTCCCCAACAACGAAACAACTGCGCTGCGCATCACGGGCGCCGAGCCGCCGCTCAACGACATCCGCGTCAGGCAGGCCATCAACTACGCGGTCAACCGCACCGGCATCGTCAAGGCACTGTTCCGGGGGATGGGTGAGCCGGCCGCGCAGCTCATCCCCGAAGGGGTCGTCGGTTACAACCCGGATCTGGCGCTGTGGCCGCATGATCCGGAGAAGGCCAAGCAACTCATCGACGGGGCGAGGGCCGACGGTGTGCCGGTCGGCAAGCAGATCCGGCTGATCGGACGTACCGCCCAATTTCCGAAGATCACGGAGACCGTGGAGGTCATCCAGAATGAGCTGAGCGAGATCGGCCTCAACGTCAAGATCGAGATGATGGACACGGCGGGCCAGTTGCAGTACCAACTGCGGCCCTTCCCGGACAACAGCGGACCGTTCATCGCGCTGATCATGCACGGCAACCAGGCCGGTGATGCCGCATTCAGCGTCGACCAGTATATGCGCACCGACGGTGCGCAAAACGGCTACGGCACAGCTGCTTTCGACGGCAAGATCGACGCGGCGGGGGAACTCACCGGTCAACAGCGCCAAGACGCGTACGCCAAGCTGTTCGCCGAGGAACCCACCGAGGTCGCCCAGTTCGCGTACATCGCACACATGAACGGTGTGCTTGCCAGGTCGGCGCGCGTCGACTATCAGCCCAACTCCGCGACCGGCGACGAGATGCGACTCTCCGAGATGAAGTTCGCATCTGCCGACCGCACCGACAAGCAGTGAGAAGCGAGAGGCCGTAACCGATGTTTTCATTCGTTCGCCGCCGGATGTACACCAGCGCACTGCCGTTGATCATCGTGCTCCTGGGTGTCTTCCTGCTGGCCCGCCTCACCGGCGACCCGACCAACCTGTATCTGCCCGAGTCCGCGACCCAGGAGCAGCGAGAGGCTTTCGCCGCCAAGAACGGTTTCGACCAGCCGCTGCTGACGCAGATGGTCGACTACTTCAAGGGCGTCATCCACCTTGACTTCGGCACGTCGATGCGCACCGGTGAGTCGGCGTCGGCGATGGCACTGAGAGCCTTTCCCGCCACGCTCCAATTGGCCTTCACCACAATGCTTCTGGCGATCGTCCTCGCCGTGATCATCGGCTGCTGGGCGGCCTATCGCCCCAATTCGGTGGCGGACCGATTCTCCAGCCTGCTGTCGATGACCGCCGCGAGCATCCCGGACTTCTGGTTCGCCATCACCGGCGTCTGGCTCTTCGCGGTCCTGCTCGGCGTGCTGCCCACCTCGGGCGTCGACAGCGGCCTGTCCTGGATCCTGCCCATTGCCACACTGATGATCCGTCCGCTCGGCGTGCTCACCCAAGTCGTGCGCGGCGCAATGGTTTCCGCGCTCACGGCGCCCTACGTGCGGCTGGCCCGCAGCAAGGGTGCCAGCGACCTTCGCGTCGTCACCCACCACGCGCTACGCAACGCCGCCGCGCCGGCCCTGACCGTCGCAGGCGATCTGGCTGTCGGCCTGATCAACGGCGCGGTCGTCGTCGAGGCGATCTTCGGCTGGCCCGGCATCGGCAAGCTGATGATCGACGCGATCCTGCAACGCGACTTCGCCGTGCTGCAGGCGGCGGTGCTGCTGACCGCCGTAAGCATCTTCGCCCTCAACATCCTCATCGACGCCTGCTACGCGTTGCTCGACGCGCGGGTGCGGGAACCAGCGAAGGTCTAGGAGAGACATGAGCACCCAACTCGATCTCGTTCCGGTCAAGCCGACCACCGCGATCGTCGGCGAGCCCGAAACCCGCAAGCGCTCAAAGTGGTTCCAGCTGCTGGTCAACGACCGCGTCGCCGCCGCGGCAGCCGTCGTATTGGGCTTGGTCTTCCTCACCGCGCTCGTCGGCCCGATGCTCGTCGGCAACCTCGCCACCCACATCGACCTCGACAACTCCAACCAGGCGCCGTTCACGCTGGCGCACGGCTGGGCCAACATCCTCGGCACCGACCCCCTCGGCCGCAGCATGTTGGCCCGGCTCATCGTCGCCTGCCGCACCACCCTGTCGGTCGCGATCCCCGCCGTGGTGATCTCCGCCGTTGTCGGATCGGCCATCGGCATGTGGGCCGGCTACTACCGCGGCTGGCGCGAGACCGTGGCCATGCG
>JBKOYU010000360.1:0-1755 GCA_046725575.1 Actinomycetota bacterium
GCGGTCCGTTCATGATCAGCAAGGTGGAGGCGCCGCGCACCCTGACGATGGAGCGCAACCCGAACTTCAAGACGGTCAAGGACGCCGGGGCCGACGAGGTGGTCGACGCCGGCGTGGACAAGATCACCGTCACGGAGAATAAGAACAACAGCGCGCAGGTCACCGACATCGAGCAGAACAAGGTCGATTTCATGGTCGACCCGCCGGCATCCGACCGCCTGCAAGAGATCAAGACCCGCTACGGCAACCGCTTCCGCTTCGAGGATTCGATCAACACCTACTTCTTCTGGATGAACACCCAAAAGCCGCCGTTCAACGACCTCAAGGTGCGCGAGGCGATCAACTACGCCGTCGACCCCGAGGCCCTGAACCGGATCTTCGGCGGCCGCATGCATCCCACGCAGCAGGTCCTGCCGCCCGGGATGCCCGGCTACTCCGAGTACAAGCTGTACCCCGGTCCGGACATCAACAAGGCGAAACAGCTGATCGCAGAAGCCAACCCGGCGAACCGCAACATCACGGTGTGGACGAATGACGAGCCGGACCGCAAGCGGATTGGCGAGTACTACCACGACCTGCTCACCCAGCTCGGCTTCAACGCCACGCTCAAGGTGATCGCGGGCGACGTCTACTTCACCACGATCGGCAACGAGTCAACCCCCGACCTGGACACGGGGTTCGGGGACTGGTACCAGGACTTCCCGCATCCCGATGACTTCTTCCGCCCGCTGCTGCACGGCGACAGCATCCTGCCGACCAATAGCAACAATTGGTCGCGGGTCAACATCCCCGCGAACAACGCGAAGCAGGACGAGCTGCTGACGAAGCTGATCGGCGACGGCGGGGTCGAGCAGCAGTACGCGGACCTGGACAAGGCGTACATGGAGCAGGCGGTCTGGGCGCCCTACGGCAACGAGCGGTTCACCACGTTCCTGTCCGAACGCATGGACTTCGACAAGTCCTATCACCATCTGCTGTTCAACCAGGATTACTCGTCCTTCGCGATCAAGTAGCAGGCGATGGTCGTCCCCGTCGGCGAACTGGAGGTCCCCGGAGAACCGCCACTTCCCACCGGTGTCCCCGTATCGCAGATCCAGGGCCGTAGCCCGTGGTATCTGGCGTGGCTTCGGTTGCGGCGCAACAAGGTTGCGCTGGTGTGCGGCGCCGTGTTCGTGCTCATCGTGCTGTTCTGTCTCGCAGCGCCGCTATGGGCCGAACACGTCGCACACACCGGGCCGAACGAAAACCACATCACCGAAAAGGTGGTGATCAACGGGGAGCCAACGAATGTCGTGGCACCCGACGGCACCCCGCTCGGGCCAGGGCTGCACGGGCAGTATCTGCTCGGCGCTGACCAGAACGGCCGCGACGTGATGGTGCGGCTGATGTACGGCGGACGCACGTCGATCTACATCGGACTGGCGGCCGCCGCCGTCACCACCGTGCTGTCGGTGATCGTCGGCCTGCTCGCTGGCTACTACCGCGGCTGGATCGACTCGGTGCTGTCGCGGGTGATGGACGTGATCTGGGCGTTCCCGGTGCTGCTCCTCGGCATCGCGCTGGGCACCACGCTGGCCATCGGCGGTCTCAAGATCGGTCCCCTCGCGATTGCCGGCGACTCGATCTGGATTCCGATCCTGATCATCGGCTTCGTCTACGTGCCGTACATGGCCAGACCGATCAGGGGCGAAATCCTGGCATTGCGCGAGAAGGAGTTCATCGAGGCCGCCGTCGCGCAGGGCAAGGGGCCGCTCC
>JBKOYU010000505.1:0-2498 GCA_046725575.1 Actinomycetota bacterium
CGCATTTCGCCACCGGTTGATGGACGAGATCGCCAAGGAGCCGCACCGTCCCTATTACGAAAGCTGGGGCGCGGCACTGGAATCCATGGTCGTCGGCCTGGATCTGACCACGCCCGCGGCGCTCGACGCCGCCGCACCGACGGAACGCTCGCCGCTCTAGCTATTGCTTCTGAGTGGCGAGCAAGACGATCCGTAACCCAGCGACATCGTCGGTAACGAGATAAGTGATTGTGGGGCAGCCGATCTCCGCGCCCTCGACGTTGCGCCACGACATCGTTCCGCGGTACAGCGCTGATGTCGAGTTGAGCACGGAGACTTCGGAATGCAGTACGTCGGTGTGGTGATAGCCCTGAGCCCGCAGGCCGTCGACGAGGCTCTGCATGACCGCCGCGGCTTCATCGTCGGTCATGAATGTGGTCACACCGTCGTCGCTGGTGAGGATCAGCGGCACACCGTAATGGCTTAGGAGCTCGGCCATGTCCCGATCCCCTCGGGCGCACGCCGCGAAGGTGTCGAAGTATTCGGCGAACCAGCGTTTGACGGCGTCGGCGTCCAGGGGCATGAGGTGATCATGCCCCAAACGTTTGCCGGGGCTAGGCGTTCTGTCCGGATTGCCGTCCCTTTAGCGGTTCGTCGAGCGCGATGCCGCGGGCATCGTCAGGAACCTTGGGCGCGGTCAGTTCCGGCGTCTCGCCGTTGGCGGAGGTGGTGGCTTTTTCATTCTGTTCCGGCGTGGAGCGCTCGAGAAACCGCAGCAGCTCGACCGGGAAGGGCAGCACAAGCGTTGAGTTCTTCTCGGCGGCGACCTCGACAACGGTCTGCAGCAGACGCAGCTGCAACGCCGCCGGCTGCTGGGCCATCACCGCGGCCGCCTGAGATAGCTTCTCGGACGCGGCAAGCTCACCGTCGGCGGTGATGATGCGGGCCCGGCGCTCGCGCTCCGCCTCGGCCTGGCGCGCAATCGAACGCTTCATTGATTCGGGCAGGCTGACGTCCTTGATCTCGACCCGGTCGATGTGGATACCCCAGCCGAGCGCGGGGCTGTCGATCATCAACTCGAGGCCCTGGTTGAGCCGCTCGCGGTTGGACAGCAGGTCGTCCAGATTGCTCTTGCCGATGATCGAGCGCAGTGAGGTCTGCGCGACCTGCCCGATGGCGGACATGTAGTCCTGAACGTCGACGGCCGCGCGCACCGCGTCCTCCACCTTGAAGTAGATGACGGCGTCGACACGCACGGTCACGTTGTCGCAGGTGATGCCGTCTTGGGCGGGCACTGGCAACGTGATGATCTGCATGTTCACCTTCTGCAGGCGATCGACGATGGGAATCAGCCACGTCAGTCCCGGTCCCCGGACGCCGCTCTGGACCCGACCGAAGCGGTAGACGACGCCACGCTCAAACTGCCTGATGACGCGGATGTTTTGTAGCCCCATCCAGATCACGCCGATCCCGGCGATGGCGGCCGCTGTAAATGAGTAGAGGATGCTCATGGTGTCCTCCTCGACGGACCAACCCGCGGCAGCCGTTCGGCCACGCGGGCCTCTTCACCCGATTGTGGTCCCCCAGCCGTCGCTTCGCCAGCACACCCAGTCGATCTCGACGAGCGCACCGACCGCGAGACCGGTGACACCGACACATGTGCGCGACGGCAGCCGGTCGGGAAACCAGGCCGCGTAGGCCGCATTGAAGGCGCCGTAGTCATTCCAGTCGAGAAGGTAGGCGCGGACCGAGACGACATCGGCCAGTCCCCCGCCGCACAACTCGGTGACTCGCAGCAGGTTGCGCACCACCTGGTCGGTCTGGATCGCGACGTAATCGCCGACCACCGCGCCGGTGACGTCGGTCGGCATCTGGCCGGTGACGTACAACGTGGGCCCGGCCGCCGTGGCATGGGCGAACGGTGCGACGGCAGCTGGCACGCCGTCGGCGGGAGTGAACGTGAACGAGCGAATCCCGTTGTCGCTCACGCCGGTTTCCCCGTCCAGCGCGGGAAGCAGCGCTTGTCGATGCGGCCGTGCACGCCCTGACGCTGGTCGACCACCTGCGTGACGGTGAAATCGGCGGCGACGGACATGAACGAGTACGCGTCGGCCCGCGAAAGCCCAAGGTAGCTCTGCAGAACGGCGTGGGTGCGCAACGCCGCGGCCTTCGTCGCCTCGTCGAGCGTGTCACCGAACCCGTGGACCAGCAGCTCGGTGGCCGTCTCTAGGACCGGCACGGTGAACGGCAGGTCGCGGCGAATGGTCAAGCGCAGCAGGCCGTTCAGCGATGCTTCCAGCGCCGTACCGCTGATTTCACCGTCGCCCTGCGAGACGTGCGGGTCACCGACGGACAGCAGGGCGCCGGGCACCTGCACCGGGTAGTACATCGTTCCGCCCGCGCCGATGCGCCAGTTGTCGACGTTGCCACCGTGGTCACCGGGCGGCACCGACGAAACCCGCTCGGGTGCGGCCGGTGCGACGCCCATGGTGCCGAAATGCGGTCGCAAGGGCACGACC
>JBKOYU010001018.1:0-9544 GCA_046725575.1 Actinomycetota bacterium
GTCCATGGTGGCGCCGTCGGCGTCCTGCCCTTCGACGAGGACGAGGCCGACGGCGGACGGCGTTACCGATAAGCCGAGTACGGCGTCCACACACACCCCTTCGGACGTCCATCTATCCGGGTGACACTACCTGCACGTGGCGGTCACAGCTCACCGGGCGCCGGGCACCGCAGGAGACACGCCGATACGAAATGAGCTGTGCCGCAGGAAACTCCTGCCCATCCGGCGGCACTGTCTTTGCCAATGAATGGCTGGCGGTTACTTGCCCCGCGGAGTCGAGCTGCCGGAGACCACCGCGACCTCTGGATCGCCGACAGGGTGCTCGGTGTGGCGCTGGGCCGGCGCAACCCGGGCACGCTTGGCCGCAATATGCCGAACCCATTGTCGCGCAGTGCTATTGGCGTGTTTGTCCGCTACGGGTATCAGGCGCACGGATCCGCCCATTGGGGATCATCGGCGCTGGCTGCCGGCGTGGCCAAGTCGTGACCCCGGCCGAACCGATTTTGATCCCAACCAAGGTCAGCATGGGAACCGGATCGCACGCATGCGCGTCGGACAGGACAACGAGGTCGGGTCGACGTAGGAGGCTGACCGATGTCGGTAGCGGCACCGATAGACGTAATTGACGCCGGCGATTTACCACGGCCAGACGTCCTCGAGCAGGGCGATGTGGCCGTGCACAACTACGGGTTCGGGCATTCGACGGCCGCCTGCTCGTGCGGGTGGGTGGGCCGGCGCCGCTACCTCAAGGCCGCCGCGGAGCAGGATGCGTGGGTGCACTCGATGCACGAGAAGTGCGCCATCGCGGTCCCCCTGGTGATTCCATTCCCTGCGGCCTGAGTCAGCCGGCCAGAATCTCTTGCAGCATCGGCGGTTCGATGTTGCCTCCGGACAGGATCACCACAGTACGGCCCGGCGGTGTTGCACCTTGACGGTAAGCCGCCAGCGCGACCGCACCGCTCGGTTCGGCCACCAGATGAGCCTGATAGGCGAGTTCGCGCACCGCCGCGCGAATTTCGTTCTCCGACACCGTGATCAAACCGTCCAATACCTTTTGCAGGTGTGCGAAGGTCAATTCGGACGGTTGTGACCGCAGCCCGTCGGCGATCGTGCGGTTCCTGTCCTCGATCGTCCAGTCCACCCGATGTCCCAGGCGAAGGCCTTCGGCCGTGTCGGCCGCCAGCTCCGGCTCGACGCCGAAGACTCGGGCGTCGGGGCACAGCGCCTTGATCGCGGTGCCGATCCCTGATGACAGGCCGCCGCCACTGACCGGGATGATCACGTTCTCGACCGTGGGCAGATCCTCGGCGATCTCCAGGCCGATGGTGCCCTGCCCGGCGATGATGTCGGGGTGGTCAAAGGGCGGCACGAGCACACCGCCCGTCTCCTCCACCACCTCGGCGGCGACCTTCTCGCGCTGGCCCGCACCGCACAACACCACCTCTGCGCCGTGGCTTCGCGTCGCGGCCACCTTGATGTTCGGCGTCTCCTCCGGCATGACGATGTGTGCGGGCACGCCGTACACCGCCGCCGCGTATGCCACCGCCTGGGCGTGGTTGCCGCTTGAATAGGCGACAACGCCGCGGGTCCGCACGGATTCGTCGAGGTGCCCGATGGCGTTGAAGGCGCCCCGAACCTTGAATGCGCCGATCGACTGCAGGTTCTCCGGCTTGATCCATAGCGGCCGATCGTCGTCGGCCCAGCCCGCGGGGACTAACGGAGTGCGCAGGATGTAAGGACGTATCAGTTCCGCGGCCGCGCGAATGTCGTCGATGCTTACCAGCTGCACGTGTCCAGTCTGCCCGAACCGCGTCTACTTCCGGCGTGCGGTGAAAGCTGCTCGATGACGCCGACTCGACTCGAACCCGCGGCCCGCCAGCAGCCGCCTGAAGAACTCGGCGCTGACCTTGTCCGGCAGCCGCGCGCCGTATTCGCGGGAGAACACCCGGTCCTGCGGCAACACGGTCGATGGCGGGCCGTCGGGTGGCGCGGTGAACTCGATGGTCGTGCCGTCGGCCGTCACCGTCGAATACTGGTATTCCAGCAGCGGTTCCCGTTGTCACCTCTGCGCACCGATACCGATCCGTCGGGGTGGACCTGAAACTCGCTGCCGCGGTTGAAGAATGGGATGAGGTTGAACCACAGCAGGAGCAGTCCCGGGATCAGCAGCAGGAACAGCGCGTAGGCGTGCGTCTTCTCGAGTTCGGCGTCGTAGGTTGGAGCGATGATCTCGGCGCAAGACCGAGGAAGGTCAGCCACGCAATCCATCGCAACGCCCGCCGCCGCCATGTGATCCGACGCTCGACGGTGTCTACGGGCTTTTGTCGGGCCTCACGCCCATCGCCAATGGACTCGGCGCCCGCCATTGCTCGCTGCCTGTCACGCGAAGATCGAAGCGTCGCTCACCGCCGCGGATGTGTGCTACAGCAAACTAGCGATGGTGGCCCGCGAGTGCCGCTACCACGTCCACGGCCTTACTGTGATGTGGTGAGCGCGTTTTCGTTGCCGGTGGTGCCGCGCTACGCGGAGGTCGACCAGCAGGGCGTGGTGTTCAACGGCCACTACCTCACGTGGTTCGACGAGGCGTGCACCGGATTCCTCGATCACCTCGGTGTGACGTATCCGGGCCTGATCTCCAGCGGGTACGACATCCAGGTCGTGCACAGCGAGATCGACTACCTGTCGGGGGTTCGCTGGCGAGACGCTGTGCGGGTTGCCGTGCACTGCGAGCGGATCGGGTCGACCAGCTTCACGCTCGGGTTCAGCATCCTGCGACACAACGTGGACACCGAAGAGCAGGTAGCCGTCCGCGGCCACAACGTCTATGTGGTGGTCTCCACCGACGACTGGACCAAGCGACCGGTACCCGATTTACTCCGCGGGGCGCTCACTTCTGTTGCGGGCCAAGCCCATAACGCTCGCGGTTGAGGGGCGTGTCCTCGACAAGCGTCCACCCCGCTGATGGCACCGTGCTGGCACTCGGGGACCCAAATCAGGGTAAGGCGTGACTCCTCGTCGTCCGTCAGTCCCAGATGAGATCCGGTAACGACACCGGGCCACGCACGTCACCGTGGTTGATGCAGTTGACGAAAGCCGGGGCGAGCGGGACTGTGGAAGCGGGCTCAGCACGTCGAGACGCTATCCGCGCGAAGTGCGTTTGGGCAATCTACGGACGCGGCAATAGCGGTACGGTCATCGCATGGGCCACGAGCATGATCACCAGCGCGACCTTCCGCCCGGCATGACCGAGCAACTCGAATTGGCCCACGCCGGAATGGTGTCGTTCGGGCACCGCCCGTTTCTGACCGAAGTCGAACAACTCGAGTCGTGGCGACCCGAAGTCGCGATCGTCGGCGCCCCATTCGACATTTCCACGACCAACCGGCCGGGTGCCCGGTTCGGTCCCCGGGCCATCCGCGCCACCGCCTACGAGCCCGGCACCTATCACCTCGATCTGGGGTTGGAGATCTTCGACTGGCTGGAGGTCGTGGACTTCGGCGACGCGTATTGCCCGCATGGCCAGACCGAGGTGTCGCACACCAACATTCGCGAACGCGTGCACGCAGTGGCGTCGCGCGGCATCGTTCCCGTCATTCTCGGCGGTGACCACTCGATCACCTGGCCGGCCGCCACGGCGGTGGCCGACGTGCACGGGTACGGCAATGTCGGCATCGTTCACTTCGACGCGCATGCCGACACCGCCGACGAGATCGAGGGCAATCTGGCCAGCCACGGCACCCCGATGCGCCGGCTCATCGAGTCCGGCGCGGTGCCCGGCACCCATTTCGTCCAGGTCGGCCTGCGTGGCTACTGGCCGCCGCAGGACACGTTCGAGTGGATGCTCGAACAGCGCATGACCTGGCACACCATGCAGGAGATCTGGGACCGCGGTTTCAAGGACGTGATGCGCGACGCGGTCAGCGAGGCGCTCGCCAAGGCGGACAAGCTCTACGTCTCGGTCGACATCGACGTGCTCGACCCCGCCCACGCGCCGGGCACTGGCACGCCGGAGCCCGGCGGGATCACGAGCGCCGACCTACTGCGGCTGGTGCGTCAACTCTGCTACGAGCACGATGTCGCCGGCGTCGACGTGGTCGAGGTGGCGCCCGCCTACGACCATGCCGAATTGACCGTCAACGCCGCGCACCGTGTGGTGTTCGAGGCACTCGCCGGTATGGCCGCGCGTCGCCGCGACGCCGCACAGGCAAAACCGGGCCCACCCGCGCGCTAGATGTATGCGGGTGAGACAGTGCTGAGGATGACATCCGTCATATCGGCGCGCCAGGCAGTGACTGATCTGACGCCGCGGTGAACAATGAAGGTATGAGCGGAGTTCTGTTCTTCGACGGGGCCTGCGGGATGTGCACGCGGTCGGTCTACTTCCTGATGCGGCACGACCGGACGGGCAACGTCGAGACCGAGCCGTTGCAGGGCCCGGGAGTGGCGGAGCGCCTCGGCATTCGCCATGACCAATTGTTGGAGGCCATGCGCTGGCTGGACTCCTCCGGTGCCGTCTACACGGGTGCCGAGGCGTGGGCGGCTGCGTGGTCGGTCGCCCTGGGGACCCGGCTGCCGCTGCTGATCTACCGCATCCCTGGCATCCGATTCATTCAGAACACCGTTTACCGGTGGGTCGCCGACCACCGCTACCGTTTCCCCGGCACGACTCCGTACTGCGAGTCGCATCCGGTGGCCTGCTGAACTAACGGCGCGCCCGGCCGGTCCCCGGCGTCCGCGGGCGCATGATCAGCGCTGCGACGTGGTAGATGCACCGCGCCTGGCCGCGGTTTGCGTAGCCATGCGGGGCGTCGGCGGCGAAGTAGACGGAATCGCCTGCGGATAACGACAATTCGCGCTCGCCGATCGTCAGGGTGAGGGTGCCGGACTGAACCGCGACGAATTCGTGGGAACCTGCGGCGTACGCGGGAAACGTGCCGGCGTCACACCCGGGCGGCAACGTGCTGCGGATCCATTCGAAGTTCACGCCGGGGACTACCGGGCTCAGGATCGTGCGGTCCCAGCCACCCGGTTCGTCGACCCGATCCTGGTCGGCGGCGCGGCGCACGATGATTCGGTCGGCGTCGTCCTCGGCCACCAGGCTCGCCAGCGTGACATCGAGTCCGGCCGCGATGCGGTCCAGCACCACCACGGTCGGCGCCTTCTCGCCGCGCTCCACCGACGACAACATGCTCACGCTGACATCGGATCGGTCGGCTAGGTCCCGCAGCGTCAAACCGCGGTCGATGCGCAGAGACTGGACCCGCTCGCCCAGCGCCTCAAGATTCACATATACTATAGTAGTGAGTCATTCCGCTATAGAGAAATAGGTGACCGCCGTGTGTTCCGCCGCAGTGACGGTCCGGCCTACTTCACCCGATGACCTCGGCGCGATCAGCGATATCTATGCCCACCATGTCCGAACCGGCGTCGCCACGTTTGAACTCACCGCGCCCTACCCCTCCGAATGGCTGCGCCGGTTCGACGCCGTCACCGGCGACGGGCTGCCGTTCTTGACTGCCACTCTCGGCGGCGAGATCGTCGGCTATGCCCACTGCGCACCATGGAAGACCCGGCCCGCCTACAGGCACACCGTGGAGGACTCGGTGTACATCGCACCGCATGCCGTCGGGCGCGGCGTTGGCGGCCGATTGCTCGACGCGCTACTCGCCGACTGCGCGAGCGCAGGGATCCGCGAGGTCATCGCCGTCATTGTCGATGCGGACGGCGCGGCTTCCCTTGCGCTGCACCGCAATCGGGGGTTCGTGGATGCCGGGCGGCTGCGGTCGGTCGGATTCAAGCATGGCCGATGGCTGGACACCCTGCTGCTGCAACGGAGTTTGATCGCCGGATGACACGGGTGCGAGTCCGCCCCTTCTACGGCTGGCTGATGGTCAGCGGACTCGGCGTTACCGAACTCGTGTCGTGGGGCGTGCTGATCTACGCGTTCTCGGTATTCGTCGTGCCGATGCGCGACGAGTTGGCTTGGTCGATGGCCGAACTCAACGCCGCGTACGCGACGGGCGTGGTGATCTCCGGGCTTCTCGCGATCCCGGTTGGACGGCTGTTGCAGTTGTATGGGGCCCGCGGTGTGATGACCACCGGGACGGTCGCAACCGTCGTCATGCTCCTGCTTTGGTCGACCGTCGACTCGGTGCCCGCATTCTTCTGTGTATTCGCGATCGGCGGCCTGGCGATGGCGACCACGCTCTACGAACCGGTGTTCGCGGTGACCGCGGCTTGGTTCGATCGGCACCGACCGCGGGCGGTGTTGCTGCTGACAGTCTGTGGCGGGCTCGCCAGCGTCGTGTTCGTGCCACTAACCGCAGCTCTAGTCGATTGGCTGGGCTGGCGGGAAGCACTGCTGGTCCTCGCCGGAATCGCCGCCCTGATCGGATTGCCCGTGCACGCGATGCTGATCCGGCGCCGTCCGGCGGATCTGGGCCTGCACCCTGATGGTGCATGCCAACCACCACCGATGGAGCCGCACCATGTCGCGGGCTCCGCAGGGTCGGTGATGCGCACCAGCTCATTCCGATGGCTCACCTTGTGCTTGGTGATGAGCACGGGAGCCAAGTTCGCCGTGAGCGTCGTACTTGTCGCCTATCTGACCGGTCGCGGTTACTCGCTGACCAGAGCCGCGCTCGCGGCCGGCAGCGTCGGTGTCTTCCAGGTCGGCGGCAGGTTGTTTGTGACGGCCTTGCGCGGCCGGCTGCCGCAACATCGCGCGACCGCCGTGATCTTCATGGGACAGGCAATTGCGATGGTTGTGCTGTTGGCCACCAACGGAATTGCGTGGATCGCACTGGCTGTCGCGTTATTCGGTTTCGGATTCGGGCTGGAGGCGCTGCTGCGGGGCACCTTGGTCGCCGAGTACTACGGACCGACGGACTATCCCCGCATCAACGGTGTGCTGGGGGCTTTCGTCGTCGGTGCGCGCGCAGTGGGGCCCTTGCTGGCGGGGATCGTCGGTACGGCGTTCGGTGGGTATCAGCTGGTGTTCCTGGCGGGGGCGGCGCTGTGCGTCGCGAGCGCCGCGGCGCTGGTACTCGCCCATCGTGCCCACTGCGCCGAGGTCAGCCGAGCTCGTCGGTGACCTCCGTCCAGGCGGGGTTGTCCTTGCTGTGATCGGCGATGTTGCGGCACTCACCGTAGAGCCGCATGGTGGCGATGTCGGTGTTGTTGTCGCTGCGATAAAGGACCGCGGTGACGCCCTCCTTGGTCAGCTTTTGGCCGAAGTGCTCGCCCATCACCGGAGCGGTGGTCCACCCTTGTGCGACCATGGAAGCCGCGACATCGCGCAGGTATTTAACCGAATTACTTTGCGGCAAACGGAAATTCATGTAGATGGCGACCTGATACGGCGGCTCGTTCTCGTTCTTGCATGACACGAAGGCGTAGCCACCCGTGACGTCCTGCAGCTGGGCCGTGCTGACGATCTGCTTGGCCGACGCCAGCACCTGCCCCGCGGCCTGCGCATCGGTCATGGGCTCCCCCTGCAGGTGCACCTCGTCGGTGCCCCGATTGCTGAGCCACAACAGGCCCGCCGGAACCGCAAGCACAGTCACGAGCGCTGCCAGGAGCAGCACCGCAGATCGCGGCGAACGGAGCCTGCTGTTCATTGGGGCCTCAAGCCAAATCTACGCCCGTCTGACACTTGAGACCAGACCATCTAGTGTCTAGTATCAGAGTCATGGACAGCGTAATCGTCCAGGCTGCGATGGCAGAAGCCGCAGCGACCGGCGTCCCGGTGGCCGAGCTCTCGCTGGATCGGATCGCTCGCCGGGCGGGCTTGTCCCGCTCGACCGTCTACCGGCGCGTGCGCACCCGCCGTGCGCTCGATGACGCCGTGCGCGAGGCCGGCGGCGACCCCGGCAACCGAATCGCGGTCCGCGAGCGCGCGATCGCGGCGGCGACCGAGCTGATCGTCGCCGACGGAGTCGCCGCGCTGACGGTGGAGGCGGTGACCCGCCGCGTCGGCTGCGCGGCCACGTCCGTCTATGCCGCATTCGGTGACCGCGAGGGCCTGCTCGCCGCGGTATTCGACCGCCACGCTCCCCTGCCTGTCGTCGAGGATCTGCTCGCGGCCGATCCGCGACCGTTCGCCGACTTCGAGTCCGGGGTACGCGCGATTTACACCGCGGTGTTCGACAGCGTGGCCGACGACACCGCGGTGCTGCAGGCGTTATTCGCCGAGATTCTCGCGAAGCCGAACGGCATCGGCACGCAGTTCTTCCGCGACCGCATCCTGCCGCGCATTACATCGACGGTCGGGGCCTGGCTGAATGAGCAGATCCACGCCGGCCGCTGCGCCGATCTGCCCCTCACGCTGTTGATCCCAATGCTGATCGCCCCGATCAGCGTCCACCTGCTGGCCCGTCCTCGGCTCATCGCGGCGGGTCAGGCCGTGCCGGACCGGCACACCGTCATCGAGGCCATGACGTCCGCGTTCTGCGGCGCGACGGCCACCACATCCCATCGACCAGCGAGCACACCATGAAGTCTGTCGTCATCACCGGATCGTCCAGCGGCATCGGCCGCGCCTGCGCATTGATGTTGGACCGCAACGGTTTCCGGGTGTTCGCCGGCGTCCGCAAGGACACCGACGGCGATGCGCTGCGCTCGGCGGCGTCGGAGTCCCTCACCCCTGTGCACGTCGACGTGACCGACGCCGCGTCGATCCAGGCCATGGCCGACGAGGTGAAGGACGAAGTCGGTGATGCCGGGCTGCATGGATTGGTCAACAACGCGGGCACCACCCTGCCGTGTCCGATCGAGTACCTCCCGCTCGACGGTTTTCGTCGTCAGCTGGAGGTGAATCTTGTTGGCCCGCTGGCCGTCACGCAAGCGCTCTTGCCCCTATTGCGTCAGGGCCACGGTCGCGTCGTCAACGTCACATCGGGCGCGGGCAAGGCAGGCGTGCCGTTGATGGCCCCATATGTTTCCGCCAAACATGGATTGGAGGGTCTCAGCGATGTGATGCGGCTCGAGTTCCGCCAGTTGGGGATTCAGGTCGCAGTGATCGAGCCCGGTTTCGTGGGCACCCAGATGGGCGGCAAGCTGCAGCGCGACACCGAAGCCACAGTGAGCTCACTGCCGGACGAGGGCAGGCGTCGCTACGGACCGGCGCTGGAAAAGGTGGCAGAGGAGATCAGCCGGCAGGCGGCCACCGGTTCACCGCCGGAAGTAGTCGCCGAGGCCGTGCTGCACGCCTTGACGAGCAAAAAGCCGCGCACTCGCTATCCCTCGGGCGCTGGCGCCAAACGCCTGCTGTTCATGCGGCGCATTCTGCCCGACCGGCAATTCGACCGCATCATCCTGCGCGCGGCAGGATTGGACGAGCGGAGATGAGTACTGACCTGTATTCCGAGGTCCGCGGCGCCGGACCGGTTCTGCTGCTCATTCCCGGCGGCAACGGCGACGCGGGCTTCTACGAGCCGTTCGCCAAGGTGCTGTCAGGCGATTTCACCGTCGTCACGTACGACCGGCGCGGGTTCTCGCGCAGCCCACTCACCGGTCCTATTGACGACGATCGCCTGCTTGACAT
>JBKOYU010000001.1:0-2137 GCA_046725575.1 Actinomycetota bacterium
GTCCTACGTCCTGCGGATTCGTGACGTATTGGTGACGTCTGCCGGGGATACGCCGCAGTGGACGTAACGCCCAACTCACTTACGGGCACGAACCAACCGGCATGTATCGGTCACCGACCATGGCGACCGGCCTACAAGGAGGTTGATAGGCATGACGAAATACACCCGCGCTCTGCTGGTGGGGGCGGGCGCGGTAATCGCGCTGGGCGTGCTCACCGCTTGTTCGAGTGGCTCACAAGAAATCGCATCGCCGACGAGCGCGACCACCAGCACGGTGGCGCCGATGCCGTCGTCGGCGACATTCATCGCCGATGTGCCGGAAACGAATGGCGAAACAATGACGATGGCCATCACCGTCGAAGGTGACAAGGTCGTCGCCTATGCCACCAACGGCACCAACGACGAGGCCTACTTCTTCGGTACCCAGAAGGACGGGCAGATGGACCTCATGTCGATGTACGGCGACAACCTCAAGGTGTCCTTCGACGGCGGCAAGCTCAACGGCGAGGTGACCATGAACGAGCCCGAAGCCGCCCCGGTGAAATTCGCGGCCTCGTCGGTTGCGGCACCGGCGGGGCTGTACACGGCGGCGCATGACAACGCCCGTGCCACCTGGGTGGTCCGTCCCGACCACACCATGACCGGCGTGATGGACAACAGCGCACCCGGCGACCACAAGGTGACCGACGCGATCATGGCCCGGGATCAGGCGTTCAAGGACAAGGTCCGCCAGATGCGGCTCGACCGGCAGATGCAGCAGGCCCCGCAGATGACCTACGGGACGTGGTCGATGCAGATGGATGGCTCGACAGTGACGGCTGTTCGGGTCACCGGCGACATGTCCTTCTGACCGACTGGCGACGGATGCCGGGCGGTTCCGCGGCTGCCCGGCATTCGCGCATGGTCACTCGGCGCGCGAGAACCAGCGGGCACCGGATCGGCCGACTTTCTGCTTCTCCTCGGTGACTGGGCGCCAAAGCTTTTCGTACTTCTCGAGCGCGTCTTCGACGGACTGGGTCGAGGCCAGCTGTTCGGCAAGCACGTAGGCCCCAGCGATGGCCAGTGACGCACCTTGGCCGGCGATGAGCGACACGGCGTAACACGCGTCGCCGACCAATACCACTCGGCCACGACTCCAGCCGGGCATCTCGATCTGTGCTACCTGGTCGTAATAGATCTCCTTCGACGGCGGGCATCGGTCAAGCGCCTCGGGCACCACCCAGCCCAATCCGCCGTATGCCTCGCGAACTGCTGCCCGGACGTCGGACGGCATCGCCGGATCCGGCGCACGGGTGACCGCTCCACTACGACGACCTCGCCGCCGTGCGTCGCGAGACAATTCGCCAGGGTCAGACCGGCGATGCCGGCCCCGCATATCAACACCTTCATCCGTGCTCTCCGAGCTAGTCGACAAGCCTGCGCAGAACGCCGGCGACCGCTTCGCGGTCCGCGGCAGCGCCGAGCCCGCGATGCAGCAGTCGACCGTCGACCCCGGCCAACACGACAGCGGCGGTCTCGTCATCGGCAGATTGCCGAGCCGATGCCAACGCGTCGCTGACGGTGCGTCGTGTTGTTCCATGTGCGCCTCCAACCGCCTCTAGGCAAGAAGTGAGCGCGATCGTGCAAACCGTTACGCACATCGGTGTGGGGCTCTTTCCGTGGTGTCGGCGGTGTTGGCGTACAGGGGAACTACGATCGCGCTGGGACGCAGTGTGTTGAAGACGTATCTGCGCGGATCGCCCAGTTACCTGGTGTCCGCGCAGTGGATCACGAAGGCCGACCTGCCGAGCGCTGATACCAGCGGTCCAGCAGCGCCGGAATCTCCTCGAACAGGAAGTTGTAGAAGTCGCGCATCTGGGTGAGACGTTGACGGGCCAGGCTGCCGTCCTCGGTGGCGGCGATCCCGGCCTCGGCGGCTTGCAGCACCGCTGACGTCACCTCGTTCTGGTTGGTGTACTGGATCGCCCATGCGTTGTCCCGCAGCCGATAGTGGTCACGGCGGCTGGCCGGCGCCGGCACCCGCTCCACCAGGCCGACGGATGTGAGCATCTTGACCGCACCGGAGATCGCGCCCGAACTGGCCTGCAGCCGCTCGCCGAGGTCACCCGCCGTCATGGTGGGTTGCTCGGTGAAGAGC
>JBKOYU010000873.1:0-2707 GCA_046725575.1 Actinomycetota bacterium
GCAATCGAAGTCTACGAGCTGCACATGGACGGCACACGCGAGGGCAAGGTCTTCGCCCCTGGCTTCGGCGAGTTCTCGACCGGCTCGGCGGGCGGTGACCTCGAGGCCGCATCTCTGGCGTCGCCCACCGACAGCCGCCAAGGTCCGGCGCCAGCCGAGTTCGCGATGCTGTCCAAGGCCGCCGACGGAGTCTACGAGGCGGCTGCGGGCGACGATGCTACACGCCTTCAACAGGCTATCGCGAATCTGAACACGGTCTGGGATGCAGTGCGCGCCAAGGGAATCCCACCGCAGTTGGAGTCGCAGATGCAGGTCGACATCGAGGCGCTGAGTTCGGAGGATGTGCGATCGGTGGCCTTGCGTGTCGCGCAGAACGAGCTCGATCTTCGGCTGCTGTACGAACCGATCATCGACGTGGACCTGGCGCGGCTGAAGTTGTGGTCGCGCCAGGTGCCGATCGACGTGGCGGCGGACGACGCGGGACTGGTGCTTGCGGACGTGGCCGCGCTGGACCGGGTGTGGGAACGCACCCGGCATGGGGTCGACCCAGCGACACCGGTCGATGCCATGCTGCATGACCTGCGCAAAGCCGCGGATGGCGAAGACCTGGCGGCGGTCGACCGCGCCACAGGTGCGCTGAACGCGGCGGTTTCAGCACTGCACACCCGCTGACCGATTCCTTTTCGCGCGCTGCCTGGTCTACACAGGCATGGACATGACTCTCAATGACACCGCGCGCGAGGTGCTCGACGGGCCACATCTCGCGATGATCGCGACGTCGAATGCCGACGGGCGGCCGCAGTCGTCGGTGATTTTCATCAAGCGCGACGGCGACATTGTGGTGTTCAGCACCATCAAGGGCCGCCTGAAGACGCGCAACATGGCTCGCGATCCTCGAGTCAGCCTGCTCGTCGCCGACAAGCGCCAGGCGCGCTACGTGGAGATCCGCGGTAGCGTCGAGATCACCGACGATCCCGAGAAGCGATTGCTCTACGAGATATACGACAAATACATGGGCGGCGCCGCGCCGCCGCCCGAGCCCGACGCCGAACGGCTGATCGTGCGGATCACGCCGAACAAGGTCTACCAGTTCCCGCCGGCGGCAGCATGAGCGAATTCGTTCGCGACACCGAACCGTACCGACGCGAACTGCTCGCGCACTGCTACCGAATGCTGGGGTCCGCGCATGACGCCGAGGACGTCGTGCAGGAAACATATCTGCGGGCGTGGCGCGGATACCAGGAATTCGAGAACCGCTCGTCGGTGCGGACCTGGCTGTACCGCATCGCGACCAACGCGTGCCTGACCGCGCTCGCGCACGGCAGCCGACGGGTGCTGCCGTCCGGCCTTGGCGGGCCGGCCGACGATCCGCATATCGAGCCCGAGCCCGCGCCGAATGTGACGTGGCTGCAGGTGATTCCCGATTCCTGGGTCGACGACCCAGCCGTCGTCGTCACGTCGCGCGAGAGCCTGCGGCTGGCGTTGATCGCGAGCCTTCAGCATCTTCCGGCCCAGCAGCGCGCGGTGCTTCTGCTGCGTGACGTGTTGGCGTTCCCTGCCGCCGAGGTCGCCGCAATGCTCGACATCAGCGTCGCCGCGGTGAAGAGCGCGCTGCAACGGGCGCGCGCCACGATGCAGGACGTCGCGCCGAGCGCCGATGAGGTCGTCGAGCCGACGGAACCGCGGGCGCGCGAACTGCTCGAGCAGTACATGACCGCGTTCGAGAACGCCGACACCACGTTGTTGGAGGAGGCGCTCCGCCACGACGCCGCACTGGAGATGGTCGGGTCGCGCACTTGGTTCGGCGGCCGCGGCACCTGCCTTCCGTACCTCGCGGGAGTGGTTGGCGCACCAGGCGATTGGCGGATGGTGGCGATCGCCGCCAACGGCCAGCCCGCCGCTGCGGCCTATCGTCGCGACGACGATGGGGTGCTGCGGGCGTTCGGGATCGCGGTGCTCGACGTGACCGCAACCGGGATCGCCCGCATCGTAGTGTTCGGCGATCCCGGCCTGGTCACGTTGTTCGGCCTGCCGCTGGTGCCGCCACTCGAAGCCGTGGGTAGCGCGACGCCTCGATGAAGGTTGGGATCATCCGGGCGTTGACGTAGCCGTTTCTGCTGAAAGTCCTTGCGCTTGCTCGCGGATGACCTGATGGACCACGCTCATGTCCTGATCGCCTAATCCCGCGTCTGCAACTGCGGCGAACATCGCAAGGGAGAGCTCTGCCTGGCCGACGCGGGCGCCGGTGAGCTCGGCTTCGGCGCGCACGAATTCCAGGTCCTTCACCATGTATGCCGCCTTGCCGGCGGGCGGGTAGGTCCGAGAGATCAGGTTGTGTTTCTTGACCTCGAGAACCCGACTGGAGGCGTACCCGCCCCCCAGCACGTCCAACAGACCCGCGACGTCCACCCCGGCCGACTCGGCCAGCACGCTGGCTTCTGACAGCGCGATCATCGTGGCGGCAACGACCATCTGATTGCAGGCCTTGGCCAGTGAGCCCGATCCGATCGGGCCAAGATGCCGAACCGTGGCTCCCAACGCGGTAAGGGCCGGCCATGCCGCGGCCACGGCCGCCTCACTGCCGCCGACCATGATCGCAAGTGTGCCGGCGCTGGCACCCTCGGGTCCTCCGGAGACGGGGGCATCGACCACCTGCACCAACCCTCCGGTCAACTCCGCGGCATGCTCGGCGTAGTCGCGCGCGCCT
>JBKOYU010000772.1:0-4468 GCA_046725575.1 Actinomycetota bacterium
GCGGCCGCCAGTGGCAACCGCTTCTACCTCGACCTGCTCGACTCACTCGGTCCGATGATGATCATGCTTCCCCGCACCCGGCTCGGCGACGCCTACTCGCTGACCGACACCGGCCACGTCGACCGGGTCCGGCGGGAGCACGACAACGTCGCGTCCGCCGTCGTCGCCGGCGATCCCGACATCGCCAGGGCCGCGATGCGCGTCCACCTCGGCAACACCCGCCGACGCCTCGACGGCGGCCGCTGATCTGCGGCGCCGCCAGAAGTGCCGGACCACAGGCAGCAGCGCCAGCACCACGAAGATCGCCAGGATCGTTCCCGACAACGGCCGGGTGAAGAAGCCCGTCGCGTCGCCGCCGAACATCAACATGGATCGGCGGGCACTCGACTCGATCAGCGACCCGAGCACGAACGCAAGCACCATCGGCCCCGGGTCGAAGCCTGACTTCTTCATCAGGTAGCCGATCACGCCAAACCCGATCATCAAGAAGATGTCGAACACCGAGTTGTTGATCGTGTACACGCCGAGGATCGTGATCAAAGCGGTTATCGGCGCCAGAATGGCGGGGCGAACCCGCAGGATGCGAACGAACAAGCCCACCAACGGAATCGACAGAATCAGCAGCAGCAGGTTGCCGATGTACATCGAGTTGATGACGCCCCAGAACAAGTCCGGGTGTTCGTCGACGAGCTGCGGGCCGGGCGCGATGCCGAGGATCAGCAGTGCGCCGAACAACATCGCCATCGACGCGTTGGCGGGGATGCCGATGGTGAGCAGCGGGATGAACGACGACGTGGCCGCCGCGTTGTTGGCGGTCTCGGGTGCCGCCACTCCCTCGACCGCGCCCCGACCGAAACGTTCGGGCGTCTTGGAGCGCCGCTTCTCGGTCGCATACGCCACCAGCGACGCCAACACCGCACCGCCACCGGGCAGCACGCCGAGCACGAACCCGATCGCCGAACCGCGGCCGATGGCTCCCGACGACTGCTTCAGATCCTTGCGGGACGGCCACACATTGCCGACCTTGGCGGGCACGTGCGGCTTGCCGTGCCGCTGCTCGAGGTTGTACAGAATCTCGCCGACACCGAACAGGCCCATCGCCACGACGACGAAGTCGATGCCGTCGGCGAGTTGCAGGCTGTCGAACGTGAACCGGGACGCGCCGCTGAAGTTGTCGCGGCCCACGGTGGCCAGCAGCAGGCCGATGGCCGCGGCGATCAACGACTTGAGCATGTTCCCGTTGCCGATCGTGGCCACGAGCAGCACCCCGAACAGCGCCAGCGCGGCGTATTCGGGCGGCCCGAAGTCGAGGGCGACGTCGGCGATGACCGGGGCGAGCAGCGTCAACCCGATGATCGAAATGGTCGCTCCCACAAAGGAACCGATCGCCGCGATGCCGAGGGCAGTGCCTGCCCTGCCCTGTTTGGCCATGGCGAAGCCGTCGAAGACGGTCACCACCGATGACGCCTCACCGGGCAGGCGCAGCAGCACCGAGGTGATGGTGCCGCCGTACTGCGCGCCGTAGTAAATGCCGGCCAGCATGATGATCGCCGACACCGGGTTGATGCTGTAGGTGATCGGCAACAGGATCGCGATGGTGGCCGCGGGCCCGAGCCCGGGCAGCACGCCGATCACCATGCCGATCAGCACACCGATCAGGCAGTAGAGCAGGTTCTTCGGTTCGACGACGAGCGCGAACCCGTCCAGAAATGCGTTGAGGTCCATGGTGTTTCAGATGGCCAGCAGGTGAGGCAGCGGGATGTGCAGCCCGTAGAGGAACAGGACATAGAAGGCAGCCGTGGCCAGCACGCTGATCACGATCGCGCTGCGCCAACTCTCGCCGCCGAGGAAGCGCAACCAGATCACGGCAAGCGCGATGGCTGGCAGTTCGAAGCCGATCAGGGGCATCAGCAGGCCGAAGGCAATGAATGTGACGGCGCCGATCAGTGCGAGCGCGCTGGCCCGCGTGAATGCCTCGGCGTCGGTCAGGCCACGTCCGACCACGACCAGCACCACCGACAGCGTCGCGATCACCACGCTGACGGTGAACGGCCACAGCCCCGGCCCGGGCTGGTGCAGGGAGCCCAGCCCGTAGCCGTAGGCCAGGACCGCGCCGCCGACGCCGATGGCGACGCCCACCAGCGCACCCACGGTCTGGTAGGCGGGCCCGCCCGCGGGCGGACGTTCCTCCTCCAGTTCGTGTGCGACCTCGGCCTTGATCTCGGCCAGGACGTCGTGCCCATCGGGGTCGTGGCGCACTTCGGTCATGGCTTAGGCCTCGCTGTGGAGGTTGATGCCGTACTGCTTGACCAGGTCGGCGTATCGCTTCTGGTCGGCCTGCAATTGGGCGAGCACCTGATCGCCCGGCTCCTCCATCGGGGTCAGGCTGTTCTGCGCGTTGAACGCCTTGTAGGCGTCGGTCTTGAACGTGGCCTGCATGCCTTCGACGATCTTGTCCTGGACCTCTTGCGGGGTGCCCTTCGGCACCGTCATGAACCGGTACTGCGCAACCTCGACGTCCAGGCCCTGCTCCTTGGCGGTCGGCACGTCGGGCAGGTACCCGATCCGCTCGGGACCGAAGACCGTGAGCGGCAACAACTTTCCGGACTTGATGTTTTCGATCGCCTCGCCGACCTGAAGCGAGGCCACGTCGATCTGGTTGCCCAGCAGCGCGGTCAACGCGGGCGCGCCGCCGTCGAACGGGACCGCCTGGGAAGCCACGTCGGTGGACTTGAACAGCAGCGCGGCGGCCAGCTGCGCACCGGTGCCGACGCCGGTGGTGCCGTACCGCACCACACGCGTCGAGTTCTCGAGGTCCTTCAGCGTCTTGTAGCCACTGGCCGGATTGGTGACGAGCACGTAGTCGTCTCGGGATACGCCGTAGACGACGTCGAAGTCGTCGATCTTGGTGACCTCATCGGGGCTGACGGCCAGCGGGGTGATCGCGTACAGCGACGCGTTCTGGATCGCAATCACCGAGCCGTCCGGCTTGGCCTTGGCGACTTCGGCCGCCGCCAGCGCCCCGTTGGCGCCCTCGCGGTTGATCACGGGGAAGGACCCGTGCAGGTTGTCACTGAGTCCCTTGGACACCGCGCGACTGATCAGGTCGCTGGAGCCGCCGGGCGAGGCGCCGACATACATCTCGACCGTGCCGGACGGATAGTTGCCGCCGCTGCCGGTGCCGGTGCTGGTCTGCACGCCTCCGCAGGCGGTCAGGACCAGGCCCGCGGCGGCGGCCGCGGCGAGGGCGGCGCTGAGGCGAGGGCGGCGGAAGGCGTTGGTGATGACCATGCGCGTTCACTCCTGTGTATCGGACAACTAAGGGGCGCCGATGTGGCGGCCGTCACTCAATAAACTAAGGAGCGTCAGCGATACCTGTCCAACTCCAATCAAGCATCAATTGATACCTCATCTGCATGGCTGATGCGGTGAGTCCCGCTGGTCGTAGTTAGTGCCCAGCGTCGAAATTGCACTCAGGGTTGTGAGTTTCGGCGATCAACGACCCTGGCTGCAATCTCTGCCTGCAGTTGCGTCGAAACTGTATTCCTGCAGGCCCGTTCTCGAAACTTCTCTGCCTGGATGCAGTCTCGACACAATTGCGCACAGTCTCGACACAATTGCGCATTAGAACCAGGCGTCGCGCATCTCCAAGGTCGTGCGGTCCAGGCTTTCCAGCAGGTCCAATTGCGGCGCGGTCTTGGGCAGCTCGTAGCGGAAGAAGTAGCGCGCGGCCTGGCGCTTGCCGTCGTAGAAGTCGCCGGTCCGACCGTTGGCGGCGAGCAGTTGTTCCAGCCACATCCAGGCAACGACGATGTGCCCGAAGGCTTCGAGGTAGATCACGCTGTTGGCGAGTGCGGCCTCGATGTCGCCGGAGCCGAACATCGCGGTGGTCACGGCGACGAGCCGCTGCCACGTCGAGTCGAGCTGTGCGGCGAGCTCGGCCGCCTCCCCACCCGCAGCGTTGGCCGTCGCGATCGTCGCGGCCATGGCGGCGCCGAGCGCGGCCAGGCTCGCGCCGCCGCGCTGGGTTACCTTGCGGCCCAACAGGTCAAGGCTCTGGATGCCGTGGGTGCCCTCGTGGATGGGGTTGAGCCGGTTGTCGCGGTAGTGCTGTTCGACGTCGTACTCGCGGGTGTAGCCGTATCCGCCGTGCACCTGGATGGCCAGGTTGTTGGCTTCCAGACACCATTGCGACGGCCAGCTCTTGCCGACGGGGGTCAGGATGTCGAGCAACAGGCCGGTCGAATCCCTCTCTTCGTCGGACTCGGCGCTGTGCTGGAGGTCGACGAGCTTGGCGCAGTACAGCTGCAGCGCCATCCCGCCCTCCACATAGGCCTTCTGCGCCAACAGCATTCGCTTGACGTCGGGATGCTCGATGATCGGCACCTGCGGCGCCGACGGATCCTTGCCCAGCACCGGCCGGCCCTGCGGTCGTTCGCGCGCATATTCCAGCGATTTGAGGTAACCG
>JBKOYU010000941.1:0-1570 GCA_046725575.1 Actinomycetota bacterium
CATCCACGGCGTGCAACAAAATTTAACACAACGTAGAAAGAAAGACCAGAAGTTGATCCTGATATCGTGCCCGGTAGCCTGGAAGTCGCGGAAACTCCAACATGGTGGCGCTTATGAGCGTCGCCGGCGATGCCTCCGCAAGGTCCGCCGAATCGACGCGATTCTCAAAGTCATGTTCAAAAAAGTGCCGAGAAGCGTTGACGTGAGGAAGTCCGCTGTTAGCGCGTCCGGTGTCACAGGTGGCGCGCGTCACATCGCGACGTTGTGCTGGGGCGCCCATGCGTGCCCTCCGAATGGCGCGAAGTCGCATCGTTCGAGCCCGAGTCGGCGCAGGTTCGTACTCGCGCGCCAATCGAAGCCGTATCCCACTTCGGTGAGGGTGCAGGCGCCGGCCTGGACGTATGCCTCGCCGGTCGCGCCAGACATGGTGCTGAGCTGCTAGCGACCCGGCCACAGCCGCGTGCGAAGCGTGGTCATCTGTTCGAGTCGCTCGGCGTGAGAGTCGGCGGCGGGGCTGACCAGTAGGCAACTGACACCCGCCTTCGCATAGACGTCCAACCGTTCGCGCACGAACTCAGCAGACCCGATCAGGGCCAGGCGGCGCGCGAGTTCGAGCGGAACGGCCTGCGCCGCATCTGCCTTGCGGCCAGCCAGATAGAGCTCCTGGATGTTCTGGGCGGCGGTGTCGTAGCCGTAGCGCCGCATCAACGCGTTGTAGAAGTTTTTGCCTCGGGCACCCATGCCGCCGATGTAGAGCGCGGCGTGGTGGCGCACCGCGTCCAGTGCCGATGCCTCGCGCGCGGGGTCATCGGTAATCAGTAGCGTGGTTTGGACGGTGATTCCGAGCGGCGGAAGCGTGGGGTCGCGCTTGGCTCGCCCCTCATCGAGTGCGGCACCGAAGGCCTCATTGAGAAGGTCGGGCACGAACAGGAACGGCTGCCACTCGTCGAATACTTCAGCTGCCAACGCCACATTGCGCGGTCCGATGGCCGCCAGCGCCATGGGAATTCGCTCGCGAACAGGGTAATTCATGAGCTTCAGCGGTTTCCCGAGACCGGTGCCGCCCGCCAGCGGCAGCTGATAGTGCTTGCCGACGTAGTCGGACCGATCGCGGCGCCAGATCAGCCGGCAGATCTCGACATGCTCTCGCGCCCGTTCGACGGGAGAGTCGAAAGGCACGCCGTGAAATCCTTCGATCACCTGAGGGCCGGACGAGCCGATCCCCAGGATGCATCGTCCGCCGCTCACGTAGTCCAGGCCCGCAGCGGTCATCGCGAGGTTCGTGGGTGTCCGGGTGAACATCGGCAGAATGCCAAACGCCAGTTCCAGAACGGAGGTACGGGCTGCGACGAAACCCATTTGCGTAACGGCATCGAATCCGTAGGCCTCGGGAATCATCACCCGCTCTAGGCCGGCATCTTCGAACTGCTGCAGTTGCTCGATGGTCTGCGCGAAGTCCTCGCCATAGGTGATCGGCATGCCCAGCTTCACGGACACCTCCCTGAAACGATTTAACGAAGAATAGACAAGTTGGCTCCAGACGGCGTAACGCACTGTCGTGCCGCTGTCT
>JBKOYU010000036.1:0-2132 GCA_046725575.1 Actinomycetota bacterium
CCCGCACTGGTCGGGCTGGTCGATGACCTGACCGTACGGCCCGGTCTCGTACTCAACAAACCACCGTTTCGTCCGTCCGTCGTCGGACCCCTTGCTTGTCACAACATCAACGCGTATCGGCCATTCGCCCGCAGCGGCCAGCGCGCGGATGACACTCTCGCGGATGACGCGCCGCACCTCACCCTCGCCCGTTTCTACGGGCAGCAGTATCGACATGTAGCCGGTGCGGAACGCCGGCGGGTCGGCCATGAGGTCATTGTGCCCTCCGTGTGCTGGCGCGGCCGTTCAGCAGCCTGCAGTGCTCGGCAAGCGCGGGCCGGTAGGTGACTTCGCTGCAATGGCACCGCCAAGTGGTGTGCCGACCACTTCCGCTCGTGGTCAGCTGATGACCCGTCCTCCCCGTCGCTGGCTGTTGACCGGTAAGCACAGATTCCAGCTGGTGGGGAAGCATGGATGGGTGTCAGCCGTGACGACATGGGCTTCGCTGGAGCGCAATTCTGGAAACGGTCCACGAAACAGGGCCAGCGAAGGAGTAACACGATGCGAATCGGACTGAAGTACATCACACCAGCGTTGGCGGCGGGTGCTGCCGCGGTAGCTATTGCCGCCGCACCAGCGGCCATGGCCGATCCCGCGCCGGCTCAGCCGGCAACGATCGCCACCGCGCCGGCCGCCGTGGCCCCCAATATTGTGCAGATCGCCGGTCACGGCGGCGGCGGCTTTCACGGCGGCGGCTGGGGCGGTGACCGCGGCGGCTGGCACAGCGATCGCGGCTGGGGTAACTGGTTCGGCTGGCGCCGGTAACGGTCAATGACCGTGCGTGGAAGGCTGCATTAGCCGACACCGCTGCTCGAAAGTGAAGAATCGCCCACTCCAGACAGGCCCGCGCCGGTGACCCCTCGCCGGCGCGGGCCTGGCCGGCTTTCCGAGCCACAGGCTGGCGTCGACCGCGGCGGCCACGATCGCATCATGACCGGACGATCGTTGAACCGGCGCGTTGCCGATCTCGTGCTCGTGAGTGAAGACCTCGACCGCCTCGTCAGAGAGGGACCAATGTCCAACTTCGACATCGACGTCACCCGCGACGGCGGCTGGTGGATGGTCCACATTCCTAAGCTTGGCGGGCGGACGCAAGCTCGCTATCCCAGCGAGGTCGAGCCAATGGCACGCGAGTACATCGCGCTCAGTACCGGTACGCCCATCGACCAGGTGGCTATCAACTGGCGTCGCTGCACGCTGTGACCCGGAGGGTCAAGAGCGGAGCACAATGCGCCGCATGAAGATCCGCATGGAGCTTACGGAGGCGTCGGTAACGGAGGACATCACGCCATTCGAGCGGGAACGACTGCGTGAGGCGCTTGAGGTGTTCGACGGCATTCAGGGTGACCACGTGGGGTAATGGCGAGGCACTGAGGATGAGCAGCTGGTCTGGGCCGTCTGGGGCGGGTTGCTGTTTGTGGTGTCGGGGCGGCACGGTGATTAGGGCATTGGTAGGTGACGGCCCTCCCGTCGTCTCTTGGCGGAGTGCTACGGGAGGTGACATCGGTCAGCACTCAGCTTCGCTGCTACTCCCCTACCAACTCGCAGTTCTTCGATGTCCACTCCCACCCGCTGGTTTTTGCGGGATACACTGTGGTGCAGAGTAATTCAAGTGTGTGAAGTGCAAGGTCACGACACTGGTGGCACCGCTGTTCGCGTGATGGGAAATCGATGAATCCGCCAATGACCCTGTTCGACCAGGAACCGCATCGGGTGCAGCAGCGCCAGGTTGACGTCGCCGCAGATTACCGCGACGTGGTGTGCAACCGCGTCTTGAGCGGCGGTGGCGGCCGTGACCGCCCATTCGGCGGCTTCGACGGAGCCGTCCGCCCAGCACGCCGCGATCACAGCCCGGACGTCAGCCATCTCCGCCGAGGCCTGCGTCAAACTGGATCGCGCTGCCTGCTCGCTGAGAACCTCTAGACCCGGCCCTCGAGGCGATCCGATGTGGACGGCAGCGCAGTCGATGATGCGCCGCGACACTCCGACGAGCTCGCTTGCAAGGGCCAAACGCGCCCGTCGGCGAACCTCCGGCCACGGCCCCAAATCGCCAGAGGGACGGTAAAAGTCGCCGTTTTCATCAAATGAAATAG
>JBKOYU010000138.1:0-1934 GCA_046725575.1 Actinomycetota bacterium
GCTGTCGACGAAAACCAGACCGCCCGCGTCGAGCGCCACCGCCCATCTCCGCGCGGGGCCAACCATATGGTTCTCACCGATATCCACTGCATGCCCCGCCAGATCGCCGAAATCCTCGACGACAGTGCCGCGGACCTCGCCTTCCGTCCCCGGATATACACGCACCCGCACATTCACCGCCACGGGGCTGCCACCGGTATCGCCAGCCATCCCGCTAGCGCCTTTCATCCGTCTTCTCATCCGTCGTCATTCTAGGGCGTGCGGGTGAAGATAGTGGCGCAATTAGAGCACGACCAGCTAACGCCGTCCGGGCTTATGGTCCATGACCACCACCCGCCGACCCGGATCGGCAAACCCACCGTCGCGGCCTGCCGTGGGGTCGGTCTTCGCGCAGGTCCGCCACGATGACCGGGTGGTGGCCATCGCCGACGTGTGCAGGCGAGTACAAGCTCAACGACATCAACGAGGCCTACGACGACATGCTCGCGGGCCGCAACATTCGCGGGGTCGTCATCCACGACCACTGACGAGCGTGCGCGTTTGTACGTGAATTACGTGTCGGTGAACAAACACGCACGGTCGCGGCAGTTGGGTTACAGGCGTTCGATGATCGTGACGTTCGCGGTGCCGCCGCCCTCGCACATCGTCTGCAGGCCGTAGCGGCCGCCGATGCGCTCCAACGTGTTCAGCATGGTGGCGAACAGCTTGGCGCCGGTCGCACCGAGCGGGTGGCCGAGCGCGATTGCGCCGCCGTTCGGGTTGACCTTCTCGGGGTCGGCCTTGATCTCCTTGAGCCACGCCTGAACGACGGGCGCGAACGCCTCGTTGATCTCGACGGTGTCGATGTCGTCGATCGACAGCCCGGTCTTCTCCAGCGCATACCGCGTGGCGGGGATGGGACCGGTCAGCATGAACACCGGGTCGGCGCCGCGCGCACTGATGTGATGGATGCGCGCCCGCGGCTTCAGCTTGTGGTCCTTGACGGCCTGCTCCGAGGCGAGCAGCACCGCGCTCGCGCCGTCGGAAATCTGACTGGCCATGGCTGCGGTCAGCCTGCCGCGTTCGACGAGGGTCGGCAATGTCGCCATCTTCTCCAATGACGTGTCACGCGGGCCTTCGTCGATCTTGAACCCGTCGACGCCGATGATCTCGTTCTCGAAATGCCCGGCGAGAATGGCGGCCTGAGCCCTCTGATGGCTGGTCAGCGCGTACTGCTCCATCTCCTCACGCGAGATGTTCCACTTTTCGGCGATCAGCTCAGCTCCGCGGAACTGCGAGATCTCCTGGTCGCCGTAGCGGTGCAACCAGCTCTTCGATTCGTTGGTCGGCGACGTGAACCCGAACTGCTCGCCGACGATCATCGCCGACGAGATGGGGATCTGGCTCATGTTCTGCATGCCGCCCGCCAGGATCAGATCCGCGGTGCCCGACATAATCGCCTGTGCACCAAAGGAAACGGCCTGCTGGCTGGAACCGCACTGGCGGTCCACCGTCACGCCCGGCACTTCCTCCGGATACCCGGCGGCCAGCCACGACAACCTGGCGATGTTGCCTGCCTGCGGTCCGATCGCGTCGACGCAACCGGCGATGACGTCGTCAACGGCGCCAGGGTCGACATCGACGCGATCGAGCAGTCCCCGCCAGGCCGCCGCCCCGAGGTCAACCGGATGCACGCCGGCAAGCGATCCATTGCGCTTGCCGATCGCGGTGCGCACAGCTTCGATGACGTACGCCTCGGCCATGTCAAACTCCTTCTTTCGTGATACCACCAAGAACGATTGCGAGGTATTGCTGGCCAACCTGTTCGGCCGTCAATGGTCCGCCCGGTTGATACCAGCGGACCGAAACCCATGTGGTGTCGCGGATGAACCGGTACACCAGATCGACGTCGATGTCGGGGCGGAAGTAGCCCTCCTCGATGCCCTGGTTGAGCA
>JBKOYU010000221.1:0-5086 GCA_046725575.1 Actinomycetota bacterium
GTCGGTCGTCGGGCCGTCGGGCGCGGGCAAAAGCACGCTGCTGCATCTGCTCGGCGCACTGGACTCCCCCGACTCCGGGTCGATCACATTCGACGGCGAGGAGATCGGCCGTCTCACCGACGAGCAGCAGTCGGAGTTCCGTCACCATCGCGTCGGATTCATCTTCCAGTTCTTCAACCTGTTGCCCACCCTGTCGGCGTGGGAGAACGTGGCGGTGCCGAAGCTCCTCGACGGCGTCCGACTCGGCAAGGTCAAGCCGGATGCCGTTCGCCTCCTGGACAGGGTCGGCCTCGGTAACCGGACCGAGCACCGGCCCTCGGAGCTGTCCGGCGGCCAAATGCAGCGGGTCGCGGTCGCACGGGCACTGATGATGGACCCACCGCTGATCCTGGCCGACGAACCGACCGGCAACCTCGATTCCGCAACGGGCGCTTCGATTTTGGCGCTTCTCGCTGAGGTGGCGCATGAGGAGGGCCGCGGGCGACTGGTGGTGATGGTGACGCACAATTCGGATGCCGCCGCGGCGACGGATCGGGTGATCACGCTGCAGGACGGACGGCTCGGCTCCGACGAGAGGTCGGTGGTGTCGGGGTGAGACCCAGCTCCACGATCGCTGCCGCGGCGAGCCGGCTACGCCTGTTCAGCCTGCGCGAGCTCGCAGTGCATCGCCGGCGCACGATCGCCTCGATCGCCGTAATGGCCGTGGCCGCAATGTATCTGGTCTCGGTGTTCGGCATCTTCGGGTCGATCACCGGATCGGTCAACCGGCTTGCCGACGGGATAGCCGGCATCGCCGCGCTCGAGGTGTCGGGGATCACCGACGCGGGATTTCCCGACACGATAGCGGCCGACGTGGCCGCGGTTCCCGGTGTCGCTACCGCGGCACCGATGATCCGGATCTCGGCGTCGACGGCGTCGGGTCCGGTTCTGCTGTTCGGCGCGGACAAGAGCAGTGCCGAGCTGGGCGGCGCCCTGAAAGACGCCGTCGCACGACCGGTGGAACAGCTGTCACAAACGCCGGACGGTGTCCAGGTCGGACCGGCCGTCGGTCACGCGAAAGGCGACAAGTTTCAGCTGGGCTCGGGCGAGGTCACGGTCACCGACGTGCTTCAGGGCAAGCAACTCGCGGACCTCAACGACGGACACTATGTCCTTGCCCCACTTACGTTGGCGCAGAACGTCACAGGGCGACAAGGCCAGCTCGACTCGATACTGATCACCACGAAACCGGGCGCCGACCTTCCCGCGGTTCGCGCCGCAGTCGCCGACGCCGTGAGCGGTCGGGCCATCGTCGCGCCCCCGAGTATGAGGGCGGCCCGGGCCGGCGACGGTGTCAAGATGATGAACTACATGGCCCTCATGGGCGCGGTGGTCGCGTTGGTGGTCGGCGCGTTCCTGATCTACACGACGATGACCATGGCGATCACCCAGCGCCGGCCAGTCATCTCGATGCTGCGCGCGATCGGCGGTCGACGCACCACCATCGTTCGCGACATGCTCGCCGAGGCCGTCATCCTCGGCGTGATCGGCGGAGCCATCGGGTCGGGCGTCGGAATACTGTTGGGCCGCATTGCGATTGGTCGATTGCCTCCGGCACTCACCCAAGGGCTGGAAGCTCGCGTCGAGTACTGGCTGCCGGGCTACGCAATACCAGCGGCCTTCGCAACGACGGTACTCACCAGCGTGGTGGCGTCGGCGATGGCTGCCCGGCAGGTGTACAAGGTTTCACCGATCGAGGCGTTGGCACCGGTCGGGGTTTCCGCGGCCGACCGCGTGCCCCGATGGCTGCGGATCGCAATCGGCGTGGGAGCCGTCGGGGTGCTCGCCGTGTCGATCCTGATCGTCGTCGGTCGAACCGGCACTATCGCCGTTGGCGCGATGTCTGGTCTGTTCTGCGCCGAGATCGCGCTCGGCTTCGCGCTCGCCGTGCTCATCGTCAAAGCCACCGCCGCAACTGCCCGAGTGTTCGGATCGGTCGGGGCACTCGCCTCAGCGACGATCGAGCGTTCGCCGCGGCGGGTCTGGGCCACCGTGATGACCGTACTCATCGCGGTTGTCACCACCGTCGTGATCACTGGCACGAACGCCGACATGATCCGGTCGGCGCGCGGCATCTTCTCGTCGGTCGCGGATGTGGACATTTGGGTGAGCGCCGATTCGCCCGACCGGTACCCCACCAACCCTCTGCCGCAAGGTCTTTCCGACAAGATGACCGCAGTGCCCGGCGTCGCCCACGTCACCGAGGGCGCATTCGCGTTCGCTGACGTCGGCGGCACGCGCGTGATGCTCGACGGGTTCTCCTCCGGAACCGCTGACCCGCTCTACCACGCGCTCGACGATCAGATACGCAACGACATGCTCGACGGCCGAGGTGTAGTTCTCACGCAGAATCTTGGCAAGACCCTCAACGTCCGGGTTGGCGACCGACTGCGGCTACAAACGCCACACGGTCCGCAACAAGTGACCGTGCTGGCTCTGGTGCCCTACTTCTCGACGGTCATCGGCAGCGTCGGAATGGATCTCGATCAGATGCGGGCGTGGTACGACCGCCCGGCGGCGACCACACTCCAAATCGCCGCCGCCCCAGGCGTAGATCCCAAGCGCCTAATGGCGGACGTCCGCCAAGTGGTGTCAGCTCCGAATTTCGTTTACGACGGCCGGGCGGCGCTGGCAGGCATGGAGGCACCGCTGCGCCAGAGCATGTTCATCGCCAACGCCGTATGGATCATCGTGGTGCTCGTCGCCGCTGTCGCACTCCTCAACACGCTGACGCTCTCCGTGCTCGAACGGCGCCGCGAAATCGGTGTTCTGCGGGCGATGGGCTCAAGCCGCCGGTTCACGCTGCAGATGGTCCTGGCCGAGGCGGTGGGCATCGGTGTCGTCGGTGGCGTGTTGGGGCTACTGTTCGGCCTGACCGACCAGTGGCTCTACAGCCTCGTCAGCGGCGACATCATGAACTTCAACGTCGACTTCCGGCCGAGCCCGATGGCGCTCGTCTTCGCCGTGGGCGCGATCACGATCAGCCTGCTCGGCTCGTTGCCACCCGCGCGACGCGCGGCGCGACTGAACATCATCGAGGCTGTCAGCGTCGAGTGAAGCAACCGTTCGCTGCTCAGAAGCCTAATCGAACGAGCTCAGTAAACAGTTCGGCGAAGGGATCAGTGACAGGAATGGCGATCGAAAAGGTCAAGAACGGACTTATGAACGTGTTTACCGTGTGCCCGGGCAACCCTATGCTCGCGGCCCCGAACCCCAAGTTGTCTTCGGGGTCAGCCCCAGAAGTCAAAACATTCGTGAAGATCGGAGTCGAGAAAACAAACGCAACATAGTGATTGTCATCAGGGTCGGCAGCTGACGTGACCGAGAACAGGCCGAAGTTGTGGGTCGAACTTATGAAGTCTGGGTCAACCGCTGAACTCGTGTCTTCCGACGTGCCGACGGTGTCGGTGACAAGGCCGTTGGTGGTTTGACCGGCTAGCGGATTGACGGTCGTCGACGGCATGAGGAAGGCCTGCTCGAATTCCCGGCGCGCGAAAGCAAGCAGTGTCCACGCTGCAGGCGACTGCACCGGCGCGGTGGGCGCGCTGTCGGCGAATGGAGATAGGACCGCGTTGACCAGAGTCGACACAATGCGCGACACCGGGTCGGCGGGGGTAGGGGCGATGACCGTGGGCGCGGGGGTCGCCGCGGCTGATGGCGTCGTTGACGCGAATGACGGCCGCCCGGGAGGAACCCCGCGGATGGCATCTAGAAGGCTCGGGCGTGCCGTCGCGTCGGCGGTGGGCGCGTCGACCGCGAGTGGTTTCGGGCTGGTCTTCATTGATGGGTTGCCCGATGCCGCGCGGGAGGTGACCCGGCCGCTTCGCCGCGCATCGGTGCCGGGTGCATCGGGTGTCGCGGCCGTGGTCGCCGCCCCTTTCGACGAGGCCGAGGTCGATGGTGTGAGGGCCGTCGTTGCTTCCGACGCAGATGAACCGGTCGTTGTGTTCGCGTGCGGGCCCGCAGAACTGTTCACCGCGCCGGACGGATTCAGCGGACGGGGATGATGACGGGCGGGGTTGTTCGTTGCCGACACCGCTGTCTTTGCCGAAGGCGTATCAGGCGACGTCGAGCCGGAATCGCGCGAGGAACTCGACGGCGACGACCCGCCAGACGAACCCTTGCCGGAATCGGCAGGCGCGGCCAACGCCACTGCGGGCGGATTGGCGACCGCCATCCCCATGCCCAGTGCGACCGCCAGCGCCCAGATGCCGCCGATATGCTTTGCGTTTTCCATGGTGGTTCCCTTCGCTCACCCGCGCCGCGTCAACGGGCGGTGGTGATCAATAAAGGCCTTGCAGAGCGGTCGGCAATCTTTCCGGCGGAGGTGTCGCTGACCGCGTGTTGGCCTGGGGAAGTGCGGGCGGTCGGTCGGTGTCGCATGCACGCGTGTGTCGTCGCGGCCGCAACGGCGCGTTAGCGGGTAGCCCTGCGATCGAAGGGTCACAAGCTGCCGCTTTGGTCGATGCATAGCTGTCGCCGAGCCCTCGAGGTAGTTTGACGTCGCTATCCCTACACTGCTCACGGCTAACCGCGTCCGAGGGTTCAAATTCCTCCGCCACCGTCACCAGACGGCCGCGTCGAGGATGAGCGCATTAGACCTCCCAACGCATCAACGGATTTCAAGCGTTGGTCGTGAACAGTCGCGAATCCCAGCAGGTGCGGTGTACACGGGGGCGGCACAAGGGTTCGTCGGATGCTCCGCAGTTCCCCGGTATCGAATCCGGCCGCAGCAATGGCGTCGATGGTTCGCCGGTTCGGATTGCAACCGGAAGCCAACCAAGACCACGGCCTTGCGATCAGGTCCTGGAACCGACCCATCGCGCCATCGCCGCGGACGTGCTCGAGGACGACCAACCTGCCTCTTGGAGCCAGCACACGCCGAATCTCGCGAAGGGTAACGGCCACATCATCGACCGAGCACAACACCAGTCCGACGTGTACCGATTCGAAACTGTTGTCCGGAAACGGAATCGACTCCGCTACCCCATCGACGATGTCGACTGGAATGCCGCGACGGGTGGCAAGCGCCGAAGCCCTCCGCCGG
>JBKOYU010000098.1:0-1643 GCA_046725575.1 Actinomycetota bacterium
TCCACAGCTGAGTGTCGTCGAACCGAACTGACTCGTGGGTAATGTTGCCAGAATCCTCCCAGGCGAAACCAGCGGTATCAGGTAACGACGACTCGGAATGTCCTCAGGCTGGTGTCGGCGGCGTCCGGCACGTTCATCCCGGCATCGAGGCCGGAGCGCAGGTAGTCGATCACCGCGTCGTTGAGCCGCTCGCCCGGCACCACCGCCGGTATGCCCGGTGGGTACGGGGTGATCTGTTCGGCGGCGATCCGGCCGCCGGCCTTCTCGGCCGGCACTGCCTCGACGTCTCCGAAGAACGCCTCCCGCGGCAATTGGATGCTCTCGAGTTCGATCTCTTTCGGCGACGGCAGGCGGATCGGCGGCGGCGAGTCGAAGTCGTTGGCCGCCTTCCGCCACGCCCACAACGCATCGAGCAGCCGCTCGCCCGTGGCCTTGTCGTCAGCGAAGGACATTGTCGCCAGCAGCCGGCGATGGTCGCTCATGCCGAGGTCGACCTGCTTGTGCTCGCGCAACCAGTCGGCCGCCTGATACCCCGACGTTCCCGTCGCAGACACGTCCATCAGGATCTGTAGCCGATCCAGGTCGTGCGACGCCTCGCTGCCGAGAAGTTCATCGTCCAGCACTTCGACGTCCGGGATCAGCTCGATGTCGTTGCGCAGCCCGCGCACCAATTCCAGTGCGTCACCGAGCAATTCGCGACCGTGCTCGACCATCTGTCGCCGCCAGCCGTCCAGGGCCGCGTACACCATCACGTTCGGGCTCGTGGTCATCAGCAGATCGGCGCATGCGGAGAGCCGGTCCTGGTCGACCAGATCCCCCTGCACGTGGAACACCGAACCCTGCTCGAACCCGGCGCCCATTTTGTGCACGCTGACGACGCAAACGTCGGCGCCGGCGTCCATCGCCCAGGTGGGCAGGTCCTCGTGGAAGGGCAGGTGCGCGCCCCACGCCTCGTCGACGATCAACGGCTTGCCCCGGTCGTGGCAGACCTGCGCGATGCCGGCCAGGTCGGTGCATGTGCCGTACGGACTGGGGCTGACGACCAGGGCGCCTGCCGCGTCAGGGTAGCGATCCCATGCGTCGCTGTAGCCCTGTGGCGATGGTGGGTGGGAGAAGTGCCGCTCGGCGTCCCATTGCGGCGTGATCCACCGCGCCTGCACACCGGAGAAGATGAGGCCGGCGACGATCGACTTGTGGCTGTCGCGCGCGACGAGAAGGCTTCCGCCGGCGGAGCCGGCAGTCCTACCGAGGCCACCACCGGCGATCGCCAGCATCGCGGCCTTCACAGACGCAGAGCTGCCGCACGTCGAGAGGAACGCAGAGTCGGCCCCGACGGCCTCGGCCATCAGGTCTTCGGCCCGCTTCAGGTACTTGTTGCTGGTGCGCCGGTCGTCGAGACCACCGCTGGCAAGGATGTCGTCGTAGAACGGATCACGGCCGAGCACGGCCAGCACGCGGTCGTCGGTGCCGCGGCCCTGCCGGTGTCCCGGCGGAGTGAACCCATACCGGTTGCTTTTGCGGTAGTCGACCAGAGCGTCAAGAATCGGCGCTTCGGATTGATCCATGATCGGCGGAGTACCCCAACCGCTGGGCTTGAATCGGCGTCCACTGGCGTGCCCACCCACGCGATCGCCAAACCTCGC
>JBKOYU010000358.1:0-3294 GCA_046725575.1 Actinomycetota bacterium
CATACGGGGTGTGCAGAACGATGTGCGGCAACACGCCCCGGTACGCAGCGAGTTGTTCGGCGGCCTCGTCGGGGGTTCCCGCGATCGAGAAGGTTCGCACCAGCTCGTCGGATGCGGCCGTAGCCAGCGCCGTCGGCCCCTCGCTGAGCAGCCTCATCAGGACGTGATCGCGATCCTCCTGCAGACCCATGAACTCGATCACGGTCGAAGCGACGGGATATGCGACGTAGTTGCCGACGTTGATGCGGGCGCGGCGCAATGCCTCATCGCGATCGCGGGAAACGCTGCAGATCACCAGCGCAGTCACGTCGATCTCCGAGGGGTCACGGCCCGCCTTCGCTGCCCCGGCGGCCACATTCGGAAGCACGTGGTCCTGGATGAACGACGGGGTCGGCAGGAATCCGAACACGCCGTCCGCGATCTCACCCGCGAGGCGGACCATCCTCTCCTTCAAACCCGCCAGATAGATCGGTATCCGAGGCCGAACCAGATCACGCGTGCCCCACGGGTTGAACGGCGGACTGGACGCGCGATAGATCTTGCCCTGAAAGTCGAACGGCTCATCGGTTTCGAAGTGATCCCAGAGCTGACGGATCACCTGGATGTACTCGCGCAGCCGGGTCAGCGGGCGGTCGATATCGGCGCCGTTGAAGCATTCCATCCACCCGGCACCACCCGTGCTGAGCCCGAGGATCGTCCGTCCGCCGGACAACTCATCGACGTCGGCGGCCGCGTTTGCCATCTCGAACGGCGTGCGAGGTGCGGCCGTGGCGATCCCGGTGCAAAGCTGGATCCGGCTGGTCGCGCGCGCGTTCAACGCATGTGTGATGAATGGATTGCGGAAGAACTCGTAATCCCATACCGAGTCGAATCCCGCGTCCTCTGCCAATGATGCAAACTCGGGGTATCGCTCATACGGCTGGTTGAGCATCGGTAGTGACACACCGATACGGCTTCGGTTCAGCGACACGTCGCCCCCTCCGATCAGTCTGAACTGCAGACATGTGATAACGCTCGTTCGCACCCTGCGGCAACCATTCGCTCACTCGAGGAGAGCCTTGTCAAGACCTGCCGGACCGATTGACTATTTTCGAGATAACAAGTATCTTTTATCGCGAACGTTGCCCTGCCGACGAATGTCAGCGGAGGGCAACGGCCATTGTGCCAACCCCATGCCGGCCATCGTCTGGAGTAGCAATGCGCAGAACGGTCTTCGATAAGACTCACGAAGACTTTCGCACAGTCGTGCGCGCATTCTTGGCTGACGAGGTCTGCCCCGATTACCCCAACTGGGAGACGGCAGGTATGCCGCCGCGGTGGTTCTGGCGCCGCGCCGGCGAGATCGGGATCTTGGGCATCGGCGTTCCCGCCGAATTCGGCGGCCTGGCCGACTCGACGCTGAAACACAGCGCCGTCGTAACGGAGGAAGCGCAGCGTCTGGGCCTCGCCCTCGGCGGCGTTCGGGTCCACACCGACATTGCCATGCCGTATTTCCTCGAATACGCGCACGACGAGCAGAAGGCGCGTTGGCTGCCGAAGCTGGTTACCGGCGAGGCGGTGGTCGCTCTCGGAATCTCCGAACCCGGTGCCGGCTCCGATGTGAAGGCGATGGCGACAAGGGCTGATCGCGTCGGCGACCACTATGTCGTCAACGGATCCAAGACCTTTATCTCAAACGGGGGAGCGGCGGATCTTGTTGTGCTGGCCTGCAAAACCGACCCGGAAGCCGGCCGAAACGGCATCAGCCTGATCGTGGTCGAGACGGAAGTCGAGGGCTTTCAACGCGGCCGGAAGCTACACAAGCTCGGTCTGCATGCCCAAGACCTGTCCGAGCTGGCGTTCAGCGATATGTGCGTGCCCGTCGCGAATCGGCTAGGCGCCGAGGGCGACGGATTCGCGATGCTGACCTCGAACCTTGCGCAGGAGCGACTCTCCATCGCGCTGAATTCCCAGGCATCCGCCCAATCGACGCTCGACCACACGGTGCGGGCACTGGCAGGCTCAGCTCCCGGCCAACACGTCAAGTTCGAGCTCGCGGCCTGTCGGACCGAGATCGAGGCGGGTCAGGCGCTGATCGACCGAGCGCTGGACGCGCACATGACCGGAGATCTCACCGTGCAAGACGCCGCGATCGCGAAGCTGTACGCCACCGAATTGCACGGTCGCGTCGCGGATCGCTGCACACGCGTCCTCGGGCTGTCGCATTACACCAGCGATGACATCGTCGGACGGTTTTATCTCGATGGCCGGGTGAGCCGCATCTACGGGGGTTCGAGCGAAATCATGAAAGTGATCATTGCGCAGTCGTTCGACTTCACGACGGCGAACCGGACGTGACCACCGTGGGCTACGAGGCTCTCGAACTTCACATCAGCGACCACGTGGCGCAGATCAGGCTGACCCGACCCGAAGTGCTCAACCGCTTCGATCCGACGCTGCACCGCGAGTTCGCCGCGGTTCTCAATCGGCTCAACGGTGATCCAGAAGTTCGGGCCGTGCTGCTGACATCAACCGGAAAGGTGTTCTCCGCGGGCGGGGACTTCGAACTGATGCGCGCGGCTCACGAATCGGCACGGGAACGCCGCGCGACCATCGAGCAGGCGCGTTCAGTCTTGTCGGCGTTGACCGGTTTGATCCAGCCGATTGTCGTGGGGGTACAGGGACCGGTAATCGGCCTGGGCGCCACCGTGGTGTTGGCATGCGATGCGGTGGTCGCGGTGAAGACCGCGTCGATATCGGACGCGCATGTGATGATGGCGCTGGTCGCCGGTGACGGCGGGGCGCTCGTCTGGCCCCAGGCCGCCGGGATGCTGCGTGCCCGTCGCTACCTGCTGACCGGCGACGCGATCGACGCCGAACGCGCCTACCAGTTCGGACTCATCACCGACCTCGTCGATACCGTCGACGAGGTGACACCTACGGCGGCGAAGCTGGCTCGACGGCTCGCGTCGCTGCCACCACTCGCGGTCCAGGGCACCAAACGCGCGCTCAATCAGGTGACGCAGATCCGCGCTGGTGAGGTGGTCGAGGCCGCACTCCTGCAGGAAATGGACACGCTTGCCTCCGACGATCTGCTGGAAGCGATCGCCGCGTTCCAGGAAAAGCGCCGCGCGACCTTCTCTGGAAACTAAACGCGCACGCATTCGGCAGACCAAGCGGCACCGCAAGGACATTGACATGACTGATCTACGCCGCTAGAGTTTTTGAGACATACGGGCTTAAATATATGGCTTGTCGGATGGAAGGTCTCCTAAATGGGTCGCGTTGATGGAAAAGTTGCGCTGATCTCGGGTG
>JBKOYU010000348.1:0-3602 GCA_046725575.1 Actinomycetota bacterium
ACCTGTCACGCAACTTCGCGGCTCCTGTGTGACCCTCGCTCGCGAGTCCTATCGTGTACGCGATGGCAGCCACATCTTTGCGGCTTGTCGCGGGGGCAACCACGCGATCGACTGATACGGCTGAGCGACAGAACGTGCGCCCGCTGATGCGGCTAACCACGGCGACCACCGAATACACCGTGACCCGTGGGATGCGGGTGCCGATGCGTGACGGCGTCGACCTGCTCGCCGATCATTACGCGCCGACGACTTCGAAACCCTCGGGCACGATTTTGGTGCGGGGACTCTACGGCCGAGGCGGCCTGGCCTCCATCACCGGAGCCCGGCTGTACGCGGCCCGTGGCTATCAAGTCGTTTTGCAAAGTGTGCGTGGCACTTTCGGCTCCAGCGGTGAGTTCACGCCGGGTCCGCACGAGGCGGACGACGGCGCCGACACCGTCGCGTGGCTACGTGAGCAGCCTTGGTTCACAGGGCGATTCGCCACACAATGTCAGCGACGGCTACCTTCGACTCCATCCAAGGCCGGTCGTCGCCGCTGCGTCTCGACCTCGACGCGGTCGTGCATCGCTTCCGCGCAGGCCATCGGATCCGCCTCATGATCGCGGGAGGCTCGCATCCCCGCTTCTCACGGAATCCCGGCACCGGCGATCCGCCGCTCACCGCACGCTGGCTCGTGCGGTCGACGCACACCGTCGCGCACGGCCGCGGCGGCACTTCGCGGCTGGTCCTACCCGCCTCGCGATAACGAGCGAGTCTGCTCTGGACAGGGGTAGCGGCATGGGTCAGAATGATCGCATACAGTATGCAATCATGCCGGAGGAGCGGATCTTGCCGAAGCAGCTACGCGACAATGTGCTGATCGTGCAGTGCCACGACCTTGGCCGATTTCTCGGCGCTTACGGCCACCAAGGTGTGTGCAGCCCCCGGCTCGATGCAATGGCCGCCGACGGGATCCTCCTCACCCGCGCACACGCCACCGCGCCGCTGTGCTCGCCCGCGCTCGGGTCGATGTACACCGGTCGCTATCCGCACAGCCATGGCTTGATCCGGCTGGTGCACCAGGGCTGGGAGTATCGGTCCGGGGTTCGCACCCTGCCGCAGATCATGTCCGCCGCGGGGTGGTACTCGGCGCTGTTCGGAATGCAGCACGAAACAACCCTCCCGTCCCGCTTGGGTTTCCATGAGTACGACGTGTCGAACGCCTACTGCGAGTATGTCGCCGGACAAGCCGCCGAGTGGCTGCGTAATTGCGCGACCGACGTTGAGCCGTTCCTGTTGACCGCGGGCTTCTTCGAAGCGCACCGGCCATACCTGCGCGACCGGTACACGCCCGCCGATCTCAACGAGGTGAAGGTACCCGACTGCTGGCCCGACACCGATGAGGTCCGTCGCGACTTCGCGGAGTTCTACGGTGCGATCGCCGCGGCCGATGCGGCGGTCGGGCAGTTGCTCGACGTGCTGGCCGCTACCGGGCTGGACGCTAACACGTGGGTGGTGTTCGTGACTGACCACGGGCCCGCGTTTCCGCGGGCCATGTCCACCCTCTATGACGCAGGCACCGGAATCGCTCTCATCGTGCGCCCGCCGCGAGCCGCGGGCATGGCGCCGCGGGTCTACGACGAATTGTTCAGCGGGGTGGATCTACTCCCCACGCTGCTCGGGCTGCTCGGGATCGACCAGCCGGCGGGCATCGATGGCATATCGCATGCGCACAACCTGCTCGCGTCGCCGTATGACATGGCACCTGTGCGAAACGAGATCTTCAGCGCGAGGGCCTATCACGATTCTTTCGATCGGGCCCGCGCGGTTCGCACAAAGGATTACTGCTACATCGAGAACTACGAGCACCGGCCTGCACCCGCTGTGGCCTGGGATCTCCAAACCGGTTCTTCGGTGAAGGTGTTCGCCCCGGAGGTTGTTCCGCCGCTACCTGAGCGGGAACTCTACGATCTTCTCGACGATCCGCACGAGACTCGCAATATCCTTGCCGCGCCGACGGATGAGGTTGCGGCCGTGGCGGACCGGCTAGCCGCCGTACTGCGCGGCTGGCGACAGAACACAGGTGACGTTGTCCCGTCGGAACATGCTGATTCGCAGCTGTCCGAGCACTACGCGGGACTGTATTGGCAGTTGCACAATGCCGGTGGGGGAGGCGGTCGAGCGAAGGCGCTGAGGAGCAGACGAGCCGTGCAGCCGTCCACGCCGGCCCAGCACCGCCACTAGCTTCGCTAGCTACTCATCCGACTGTGCGCGCGTCACGTCCTTGATCCATGTCAGCCCCTTGACGGCATGTGGCCATCCGAGTGTCGTCCCGGCCAGCAGCGCGACGTGTTCGAGTTCCGCACCGGACAACCCTTCGGCCAGGCCACGACGAGCGTGCGAGTGGACCGCACCATGGGAGTTGGCTCCGATCGCAAGTGCGAGGCGGACAAGCCGTTTGGTGCGGCCGTCCAGCGGGCCCGCCTGGCTGAGCGCGGAACCCAGCTGTTGAAGGGCGGCCCACACCTCGGGGTGTTCCCGGGCGATGAGGTCAGGCTCCGGCGGCAAGGCGACTTCGGGATTCTCGGAGAGATCGGTAGGCGAGGACTGTTCCATCGAAGGTTCCCTCCGTGTGCGGCTAATTGCAGACCGATTCTCCGCCGTAGCTGCGGTGTGCGCGCTGATTTCGCCGGTTCGAACCGCACGAAGACGCCCTTGGATGTGGGTGTGTTGCTGATGTCGGCGACGCTGTCCAGCGGAACGAGCACGTTGGTCTCCGGGTAATACGAGGCTGCTGAACCCCGCGCGGCGGGATATGCGATGACGCGAAAATTCGTCGCGCGCCTCTCGACACCGTCCTCCCAGGTGCTCACCAAGTCGACCAACTGGCGGTCGGTCAGCGCCAACTCTTCGATGTCGGCGGGATTGATCAGCACGATCCGTCGTCCGTTGCGGATGCCGCGATACCTGTCGTTGGGCGCGTACGGCACGGTGTTCCACTGGTCATGCGATCGCATGGTCTGCAAAACGAGATGTCCTGGCGGCACCAGGATCCGGTCGAAGGTGTTGCACGTGAACTGCGCTTTGCCCGACGTCGTGTTGAACTGGTAGCCGTTGACCGGATTGGCTAGCCCGAAGCCGCCCGGTTTGCGCACCCGATCGTTGAAGTCCTCGAAATCGGGCACCACGCGGGATATCGCGTCGCGGATCACGTCGTAGTCGGACTCGAAGTTCTCCCAGGGAATCGCGAGCGTCTCGCGAAGAGTCCGGCGCGCGAGCCTGCAGACGATCGCCACCTCGCTCAGCAGATGTTCCGAGCCCGGGGTGAGCCGGCCGCGCGACTGGTCCTTCATCGTTCCGCCTACGCGCGTAGCCGTCCAAGACGCTTCGGTTACTGGCCGATAGCGGACGGTTATTGATGCCGGTCAGAGGACCTTGAGTTCTTCGGCGACCTCGCTGACCGACTTCTTGGCGTCACCGAACAGCATGGTGGTGCCGTCGGCGTAGAACAGCGGGTTGTCGATGCCTGCGAAGCCGGAGTTCATCGAGCGCTTGAGCACGATCACAGACTTGGACTGGTCCACGTTGAGGATCGGCATCCCGTGAATGGGGCTCGACGGGTC
>JBKOYU010001051.1:0-3666 GCA_046725575.1 Actinomycetota bacterium
GTGCGTGACCACTTCAAGCGGGCTGGCGTCGCGACGTAGAAGTGGCCCGAGGAGCTGCACGAAGTGGATGACTACCCGCGCACCGCGAGCGGCAAGGTGCAGAAGTTCGTCGTTCGCCAGAACATCCGGCAGTAGCCCGGCAGAATATTGCGTTGAGCAGGTAGGGAGAATATGATTCTCACAAGAGGAAAAGGAGTGTTCCATGGGCCAACTGTCGCATCGAGTCGACATACCCTTTCCGCTGTTCGACGCGGACAACCATCTGTACGAGCCTGAAGAGGCGCTGACCAAGTTCCTGCCCAAGGAGTACAAGGACGTCATCCAGTACGTGCAGGTGAACGGCCGCACCAAGATCGCGCTGCGCGGTCAGATCAGCAACTACATTCCCAACCCGACGTTCAACGTGGTCGCGAAACCAGGCGCGTGGGAGGAGTACTTCAAGTACGGCAATCCCGACGGCAAGAGCAAGCGCGAGCTTTTCGGCGAGCCGATGCGGTCGATTCCTGCGTTCTTCGAGCCGGGCCCGCGTCTTGAGCTCATGAACGAGTTGGGCGTCGACCGCTCGCTGATGTTCCCGACGCTGGCCAGCTTGGTGGAGGAGCGGCTGCGCGACGATCCGGTTGCGATCCACGTCATCATCCACGCGCTCAACGAATGGCTCGACGAGGTCTGGGGGTTCAACTACCAGAACCGCATCTTCACCACCCCGGTGATCACCCTGCCCATCGTCGAGAAGGCCATCGAGGAGTTGGAGTGGGTGGTCAAGCGCGGTGCGCGCTGCATCCTGATCCGCCCGGCGCCGGTGCCCGGCTTCCGCGGGCCGCGGTCGTTCGCCCTGCCCGAGTTCGATCCGTTCTGGCAGAAGTGCGTCGAATACGACGTGCTGGTCGCCATGCACTCCAGCGACAGCGGCTACTCCCGCTACACCTCCGAGTGGGACGGCGCCGCACAGGAGATGCTGCCCTTCCAGACCAATGCGATGGCGATTCTGAACGAGTGGCGTCCGGTGCAGGATGCGGTGGCCTCGTGGGTAATTCACGGTGCGCTGTTCCGGTTCCCGACGCTGAAGGTCGCCATCATCGAGGCTGGCTCGAAGTGGATGTTCCCGCTGCTGGACAACATGGCCGAGGTGTACAAGAAGGCCCCCGAGGCCTTCCCGGGCAACCCGATGGACGAGATCAAGAACCGGATTCACGTCAGCCCGTTCTACGAAGAAGGCATCGACGACCTGATCAATCTCATCGGTGTGGACCGCGTGCTCTACGGCTCCGACTACCCGCATCCCGAGGGCCTGGCGGAGCCGACCCACTATGTGACTGCGCTCGAGCACCTCTCCATCGAGGATCAGGGGAAGATCATGGGTGGCAACCTGGGTCGCCTCGTCACGGTGTGACGACCAGTAAACCTTGGCGGACCATCCCCGAGATGGTCTTGAGCGCGGCGGACCGCTTCGGCGATGCGGAAGGGGTCGTCGACGGTCCGCTGCGCCTCACTTTCACTGAAGTCGTCGAGCGGATCCGTTGCGCCGCTGGCGCATTCGCCGAACTCGGCATCGAAAAGGGTGACCGGGTCGCAATCTGGGCGCCCAACTCCGCCGAGTGGATCGTCGCGGCATTCGGGTTGCTCACCGCGGGCGGTCTGCTCGTCCCGGTGAACACCCGGTTCAAGGCGGACGAGGCCGCCGACATCATCGGCCGCAGCGGAGCAAAGGCGGTGTTGGTCCAGAAGGGGTTCCTGGGCCAGGACTATGCCGCCCCGGCAGGCACGCCGGTCATCGACCTGAAGTCCGACTTCCTCTCCAGCGGTTCACCGTTCACGCGGACGGTTGACGGCACCGACATCTCCGACATCATCTTCACCTCGGGCACGACCGGCAGGCCCAAGGGCGCCAGGATGAATCATCGTCAGACGCTGCGGATGTACGAGGAATGGGCGACGCTCGCGGATCTGCGCGAGGGCGACCGCTATCTGATGATCAACCCGTACTTCCACACCTTCGGCTTGAAGGCGGGCCTGATTGCGTCCTTCCTCCGCGGTGCGACGATGCTCCCGGTTGCAGCTTTCGACATAGATCGGGTGGTGGAACTGATTGAGCGGGAACGGATCACGATGCTGCCCGGCCCGCCCACGCTGTATCACTCGCTGCTCGCAGTCCGCGACAAGGACAAGCTCGCGACGTTGCGGGCCGGAGTGACGGGCGCGGCCGACATCCCGGTGGAATTGGTCCGCCGCATACACGACGAACTGCCGTTCCAGACACTGATGACCGGCTACGGCCTCACCGAGGCCGGCAACGTCACGCTGTCCCTTCCCGGCGACGCCTTCGAAGACGTGGCCACCACAGCCGGCGTGCCCTGCGAGGGGATCGAGGTACGTATCGCCGACGACGGCGAGGTGCTCGTGCGTGGCTACGGCGTCATGCAGGGCTATCTGGACGATCCTGTGGCCACCGCCGAAGCGATCGATGAGGACGGTTGGTTGCACACCGGAGACCTCGGCAACTTCACCGAGGCGGGCCGGCTGCGCATCGTCGGCCGCAAGAAGGACATGTTCATCGTCGGCGGGTTCAACGCATACCCCGCCGAGATCGAAGGCTTTCTGCTGGAGCACCCCGCCGTCGCGCAGGCCGCAGTGATCGGTGTTCCCGATGAGCGGTTAGGGCAGGTGGGCAAGGCGTTCGTCGTGGTGAAGGGTAACGACGGCGTCACGAGTGAGGACCTCATTTCATGGAGCCGCCAGCGAATGGCGGGTTTCAAGGTGCCCCGGTATGTAGAGTTCCTCGACGAGTTGCCATTGAACGCCACTGGCAAAGTGATGAAGGACCGCCTTCAGGACAATCACGGCTGAGCGCATGCACAGCGTGTAAATAGCATTTCCGCAGGAAAGCCCGTCTTTGCCGGGATCTGCGGAGGCGGGTATCGTCGCGGCGATACTCAAAAATGGATAATCGCATTCTCATCGAGTAGTGCACGTAGTAGACAAGGAGGTCGCTGTGCCGTCTTTCAGGCGCCGCGCGTCGGTGATCGAAGCTGATCGCGTCGACGCAGCGCCGCAGGATCCTGATCGGTCGGCCGACGCGGCAGAAGCACTTGCCCTCGCGGAGGAAGCGGAGGCAGAGGCAGCCGAGGCGGACGCGATTGCGGCGGCCGCGCGCGCTCGAGCCCGTGCGATCCGGCTGCGCAGGCAGGCCAAGGTCGCTGGAGGCGACGCGTCAGGTGAGGTGGAAGACCGCGCCGCAGACGTCGAAACCGAGGCGGTTGACGTCGATGCCGAAACCGAGACCTCCGACGTGGTGGCTGAACCGGTCGACGCGACCGAGGTCGACGAAGCCAGTCCAGACACCACGGACAGTAAAGAAGACGAGGCCGAGGAGCCGACGGAAGAACCGGTCCGCAAGCGGCGCCGCTTCTCGCTAGGCCGACTGTCGCTGGGCCGGGTCCTGAAACTTCTCACGGCAGCCATCGCCGTCGCCTGCACATGCGCATTGATCACGCTGAGCGTGCTCATGGTGATCAGCCATCGCCACCAGGCCGCCGAACAGCAGCGCCGCGCGGAGTTCGCCGCGGCAGCCCGGCAGAGCGTCGTGACACTGATGTCGCTGGACTTCAACAAGGCGAAGGACGACGTACAGCGCATCATCGACAATTCGACGGGCCAGTTCAGGGA
>JBKOYU010001006.1:0-8760 GCA_046725575.1 Actinomycetota bacterium
TGCCCGACCTGGTCGAAATGCCCGTCGCGCATGAACTCCACGAAACCATCGAGATTGGCCAGGAACGGCGCCTCACTGCTGCCGATCGACACCCGCTCGGCCGTCAGCGTGGTCCGGCTGACCTCCCAGCCGCGATTCACCTCACCGAGCACCAGCTCGTCGGGGACGAACACATCGTCGATGAAGACAGTGTTGAACATCGCGTTTCCGGTCAGCTCACGCAACGGCTTCACCTCGACGCCGGCGCTCTTCATATCGAGCAGGAAGTAGGTGATGCCGTTGTGTTTCGGAGCGCTCGGGTCCGTCCGGGCCAGCAGCATGCCCCAATGCGCCAGCTGCGCGGCGGTGGTCCAGATCTTCTGGCCGGTGATCCGCCAACCACCCTCGACCTTGGTGGCCTTGGTGGTCAGGCTCGCCAGGTCCGAACCGGCGCCCGGCTCGGAAAACAGCTGACACCAGATCATTTCGCCGCGGAACGTTGGCGGCAGGAAGCGCTGCTTCTGCTCCTCGGTGCCGAACGCGACGACCGATGGGATCAGCCACGCCGCGATGCCCATCGTCGGGCGACGTACCCGGCCGGTGTTGAACTCCTGAGCGATGATGATCTGCTCGACGGGACTCGATGCGCGGCCCCACGGCTTGGGCAAGTGCGGCATCACCCAGCCGCCCTCAGCGATCGCGACAGTGCGCTCCTCGCGCGGAATCGCCTTGAGGGCTGCGACTTCCGCGCGGATCTCCTCGCGCAGCTTCTCGGTCTCCGGGTCGAGATCGATGTCGATCTTGCGCAGTCCCGTGCTGGTCGCAACGTCGACCACCTGCTGCGGATAGTCCCCGGCGCGGCCGAAGCAGGCGGCGAGCATGATGGCGCGGCGGTAGTAGACGTTGGTGTCGTGCTCCCAGGTGAAGCCGATGCCGCCGTGCACCTGGATGCAGTCCTGGGTGCAGTGCTGCCCCGCGGCGGGCGCCAGTGTCGCGGCGACGGCGGCGGCGAATTCGAAAGCGGTGTCTTCCGAACCGGTTTCGCGGTATTCATCGATGGCACGTGCGGCGTCCCATACCGCCGCGGTGGCCCGCTCGGTGTCGGCGATCATCTCGGCGCACTTGTGCTTGATGGCCTGGAACTGGCCGATGGGCCTGCCGAACTGCTCGCGGATCTTGGCATAGCCCGACGCCGTGTCGGTGGCCCAGCGCGCGACGCCGATGGCCTCCGCTGACAGTAGCGTCGACATCAGCGCACGCGCATGCTTCCGGCTCAGGTTGCTCAGCACGCGGTCGTCGCCTACCTCGACGGCATTGGCGCGCACATGGGCCAGCGGCCGCAGCGGGTCCACGCTCTCGACCGGTTCGATCTCCAACTGGTCCGCGTCGAGCACGACCCACTCTTCCCCGCTTTCGATCGCGACCGGTAGCACCAGCACCGACGCCTGCGCCGCGGCGGGGACGGCACGAACCTCGCCGCGGATGACCAGGCCGTCGCCGTGCTGGGTGGCAGTGAGCCCGGAATCGATCGCATAGGCGGCGATCACGTTGCCGGAAGCAAGATCGTTGAGCAGCTTGGCGTCGGGGTCGTGAGCCGAGATCAGCGCGCTGGCGATCGCCGACGGGACGAACGGGCCCGGCACCGCGCCGTAGCCGAACTCGGCCAGGACAATGGCGAGCTCGAGGATTCCGAAGCCTTGTCCACCAACGGATTCCGACAGGTGCACGCCCTGCAGGCCCTGCTCGGCGGCGGCCTTCCAGTACGGCGGCGGGTTCGGGATGGGCGTTTCGAGGGCTTCATGCAGGACCTCCGACGGCGCCACCCGCGCCACCAGGGACCGCACCGAATTGGCCAGGTCGTTGTGCTCAGGGGTGATCGCGATGGGCATGCGTCATTGCCTTCCCTATTAACCGGTCGGTTGGGAGCCAGCCTACTCGTTGACGAGGTTGGCCTACTTCTGCCCATCCCGCATTCAACGACGGTCTGATGAATTGGCGATGCCCCCAGTCGGTCCGCGCCGGTAGGCTCACGCGCGTGGAGCCGGACAGCCTTGAAGCTCGCGTGACCGCGCTGGAATCCCAGGTGCGCGGCCTTGCCGAGCGGGTGCGCGCGAGCGAGCAGGATGCCGCTGCGGCCCGCGTGCTTGCCGGCGCCGCGGATCGCGACGTCAATGAGTTCCGTGATGAGCTACGCGACTTCCGTCGCGCCACCGTGACGAGCTTCAACGCGATGCGTGAGGACTTCACCACCATGCGCGCAGACATGGACACCATGCGCGAGTACATGTACGCGATGCGCGAAGACATGGACAACGGGTTCATCGAGATGCGCGGCAAGTTCGACGTGGCCGCCGCAGGCCAACTACGAATCGTCGAACTGCTGGAGGGGCTTATCGCCGACCAGGGCTGAGTTGGGGACCGTTCACGACATCAGCCAGCTCGCGCCCATCCCTGATCCGCCGGCAGTTGTCCACCGCGTGTTCGAGGTAGCGCCGCATGGTGCCGACGGTGTACCAGGTGACATGCGGGGTCAGCACCACGTTGTCCAGGCCGAGCAGGGGATTGTCGGCCGGTATCGGTTCGACCGCGAACACGTCCAGGCCCGCGGCAGCCAATCCGCCGGTGCGCAGCGCGTCGACAAGCGCGTCCTCGTCGATCACGCCGCCGCGTGAGGTGTTGACGAGCACCGCGTCGGGCTTCATCTTGGCGAGGGCCGCGCGGTCGAGCATGCCGGCGGTCTTCTCGGTCAGTGGCAGATGCAACGAGACGATGTCGCTGGCGCCGAGCAGCTCCGGGAGTGGGCGCCAGCCGGGATGGCCGTCGTCGCGTGTGCTGGTGTGCAATACCTCAGCACCCATGGCGGTCACCATGGTTTCCACGGTCTTGGCGATGTTGCCGTAGCCGACCAGCCCCACGGTGCAGCCGCCGATGTCGCGCACCGTCTCGCCGAGCCTCGGGTCTGACGGCCACCCCTTGCCCTCGCGGGTCGCCCTGTCCAGCGCGGGCAGCCGCCGCAGTGCGGCCAGCATCAGCAGCACGGTGCCCTCAGCGACGGAGGGCGCATTCGCGCCTGGCATGTTCGCCACCGCGATGCCCAGCCGCGTCGCGGTGGCGACGTCGATGGTGTTCACCCCGGCGCCCATCTTGTGAACCAGCTTGCAGCGCTGAGCCTTCTCGAGGTCCTCACCGGATATCGGCCGCAGCACGTGCCAGATCACCTCGGCCTCGGGCAGCTCGCGGTAGAAGGTGTCGTCGTCATCCTCGGCGCAGTAGCGGATGTCGAGCCAATCCGTCTCTGGTGCAAGGAATTCGGTGACCTTCCCACCCGGAACAAAGTGCGCGAGGACTCTCAGCGCCACCGCTTCGCGATCCACCTGGCGATCGTATCGGCCTTCTCGGTGCGGGCGCCCGGGGTGGTGAAGTAGTGGTCGGTGTCGATCGAACACTGTGACTTGTCGGTGCTGGCCAGCGCGTCGTAGATGCGCTGCGCGTCGCTGGGGTACACGCCGGTGTCCTGTTCCGCATTGATCACCAGCGCGGGGCATTCGATGCGGGCCAGGTGCGGTTCGGCGCGGGTCTGGGCATGCCGAAGGCTCCACATGCCCAGCCAGTTGCGCAACGTGCAGGCGGCGGCGATGCCATGCGCCGACCGGTTCGCCCTGACCGGAACGCCGGCGTAGCACATGTTGGCCGGGCGCTTCGTCGGCTCGATCGTCGGATCGACCATCCGCGGGTCCGCCCATGTGCGCAGCACCGTGAACGGACGGTCGGAGAAGCCCGCCGCGTGCACCCGCTTGAGTTCGGTCTCGACCCAGTCGGTGATCGCGTGGTTGCGGGCGATCTGTGCCGACCGGTAGCGCTCGATGAATTCCTTGGAGTACGGGGGACCGTTACGTTCGTCGAACAGGTCGAGCTTGGGATCGCTTGCGATGGCGTCGTTCTCGTCGACAACGGATGCGTCCATCCACGCGGTGAGTACGTCGGGACGACCGGGGTGCGCGGCGCTGGCGACGTAGCCGTCGCCGGGCGGCAAGTCGGTCAGTCCGGCCGCCGGCCGCATGCCCTCCAGTGGCGTTACGTGCGGGTCGACGGCCTGCGCCTGGTAGGCCGCCATCAGCGAGCCGCCGCCGGAATTGCCCAGCAATACAACGGTTTCCACGCCTTGAACCTCGCGGAGCCAGTGCACTCCGACGCCGATGTCGACCAGTGCGTGGTCGAGCAGGAAGCTGCTCTCGTATCCGCGGTAGCGGGTGTTCCAGCCGAGGAAACCGATCCCGCGTGTGGCCATGTAATCGGCGAGATAGTGCTCGCAGAAATCGATCTGATAGTGCGCAGCGATCATCGCGACCTTGGGCCTGCGCCCGACGCCGCGGTGGTAGAGCCCCTGACACGGATGCCCGCCGGACCCGGCCCGTCGTGCCGTCGGCGAGTTCATCCCGACAAACTCGCGGGTGACGCCCGGTGCCCCGGATGCCGCCGGTGGTCTCATGTCAGCCCGGCCTCCTTGTGGTAGATCGTCCGGTGAAAGATTTTGGCCAGGGTGGTGATGCACACGTCGTCGTCGACGGTGGCCGCCTTGTTGCCGGCCAGCTGCGTGTAGCAGAACTGGTTGAGCATCGACACCATCGCCTCCGCGATCAGATGTGGGTCGTCCTCAGCGGCGCAGAAGCCTTGCCGCTGAGCCGTTTTCACCATCGCGGTAATCAAGCCGATAGGTAGCGAACAGATGTCACTCCAATACTCCGCGAAATCGTCGCGCACCATGGCCAGCTGTGACACGCTGATCATCTCCGCGAGCTGGTGGCGGTAGGTGTTCCAGTGCGCGGCCGCGGCCTGATAGGACCGCTCCAAGTTGGTCAGCCCGGGCTCCTCCGCCGCCCGCGACCGGTCCCGTGCCTCGTCGCGGAACCGCACGGCCCACTCGCGGACCATCGCTTCTTTGGAGTCGTAGTAGTTGTAGAACGACGCGGTGGACTTGCCGGCTTCGGCCGCGATGTCCGAAATCGTCGTCGCCAGAATGCCCTTGCGCGCGATCACCGCCCTGGCCGCCGCGTCGATCGCGGCCTGCGTCTGCCTGCCGCGCAGAGTCGGCAATTGCTCGCGGGGGCTGACGGTCACGAAGCTCCTCGGCCATTGATCGAACCTGAATCTGATGTTAGATTCAGATTTCGAGCTTGGCTAGAGGAGCGGTGAATGATCAAGCCAAACAATCCCAATTCCGAATTCGAGCTCGGCGGTATCAATCACGTCGCGCTCGTCTGCTCCGACATGGAGCGCACCGTCGACTTCTACAGCAATGTCCTTGGCATGCCACTGATCAAGTCGCTGGATCTGCCCGGCGGCATGGGACAGCATTTCTTCTTCGACGCTGGCAACGGCGACTGCGTTGCGTTCTTCTGGTTCGCCGGCGCTCCCGACCGCGTCCCCGGTCTTTCGTCGCCGGACGCGATCCCAGGAATCGGTGACATCGTCAGCGCCGTGAGCACCATGAACCACCTGGCGTTCCATGTGCCCGCGGAGAAGTTCGACGAGTACCGGCAGCGGCTCAAGGACAAGGGTGTGCGCGTCGGCCCCGTGCTCAACCACGACGAGAGCGACGCGCAGGTCTCGCCCACGGTGCACCCTGGCGTGTACGTGCGCTCGTTCTACTTCCACGACCCCGACGGCATCACGCTCGAGTTCGCCTGCTGGACCAAGGAATTCACCGACAACGACACCAAGACCGCGCCGAAGACCGCGGCGGATCGTCGACCCCGAGTAGCTGCTGGACGCTAACGCGGCCATGCCCGAGGGCGTGCTGTCGGATGCCCAGATCGCCGCGATGTCGGCGGCCGAACGTCGTGAGCTGATATCCCGGCTGGAGCGGCCCCTCGACGAACTCCTGCCGGTGTCGGCGCTCGCCAGGGTGCGGCGGGTGCGTCTGGTGTTGATGGTGGGCGCGATCGTGGGATTGGTCCCGTGGACCGTCTACCTCGCGATTACCTTGCCCGACAAGTACATCGCGCACAACTGGCCCGCCACCTGGGTGGGTTTTGACATCCTGCTTCTCGTATTCATGGTCGCAACAGCGATCCTCGGCGTGTTGCGCCGCCAGTTGTTGGTTCTCACCGCGTTCACCACCGGCATCCTGTTGGTCTGCGACGCGTGGTTCGACGTGATGACGGCCGCGCCCGCGGACAGGTGGCTGTCGGTCTTGACGGCCGCGCTGGGTGAGCTGCCGCTTGCGGCGGTTCTGATAACCGGCGCGCTGCGCATCCTTCGGCTGACCGCTACCCGGCTGTACGTGCTCGACCCTGGTATGCCTCTGTGGCGAATCCCGTTGCTGCCCTAGCCCTTGTACGGCTCGGGGACGGCTAGCGCGTCGATCATCGCGGCCAGCTGATCGACGAGCTGGTCAGTATCGAGGATGATGTCCCCCGCCAGCCACGCGGCGATCATCTGGGTGACGCCACCGACCACGAAATGTGCTGCTGCTTTGGTACGGTCATTGTCTTGCGCCCCCAAGGTTCCCGCATGCTGGAACGTCAGCATCACCATCAACCCGAAGGATTCCGCGCGCTTGCGCAGCACTACCGAATTCGACAGCTGCGAGCTAAACAGCAGTCGGCCGACCCGCGTGTCAGCGGCGACGGTCCGCACGATGTTGGCGATGCCGGCGCGGGTCTGTTCCTTGAGCGGCGCCGCGGTGACCGCGGCCTGTGTCGTCGCCGCGATGTCGGCGATCACCCAGTCGAATACCGCGGCGACGAGGTCGTCTTTGTCGGTGAAGCTCTCGTAGAAGTACCGCAGCGCCGCCCCGGCCTGTCGGCAGATGCCGCGCACCGTCAGGTCGGACAGGTCGGGGTCCGAACCGAGGATGTCCAGGCCCGCTTCCAGGAAGCGGCGGCGGCGCTCGGCGACGCGGTCGGCCGCCTCGACGCCGCGGTAGGGCCGCACTTGAGCCATCGGATCCATCTTGACACCGCCGTCGCCGCACGGGCAATATATCTGGAAACATACATTCTCACAGTTGCCGTAGGTGGGTTAATGACGATCAGTGAGCCGGTGCGCCACGTCGAACGGGCGATAAGCAAGCCTGCCGTCGCGCTTTCGACGGCATCGCGTGCGCCGCGGTGCAAGTTTTGACGACGGGCTGATGGGCGTGGCGCTGGTGGCTGGCCCCGCCAACGTGATCATGGAACTGGCGCGACCGGGCGTCGGCTACGGCGTGATGGAAAGCCCTGTGGAGGGCGGCAGGGTGGACCGTCATCCGATCAAGCGGGCCCGCACGACGTTCACATATGTTGCGGTGGCCACCAAGGGCACCGACGAGCAGAAGGCGGCGTTCCGCCGCGCAGTCAATCGTGTGCACGCCCAGGTGTATTCGACGGACGACAGCCCGGTCGCCTACAACGCCTTTGACCCTGACCTGCAGCTGTGGGTAGCGGCATGCCTATACAAGGGCGCCGTGGACGTGTACCGGCTGTTCATCGGCGAGATGGACGATGAGACCGCCGATCGGCACTATCGCGACGGGATGACGCTCGGCACCACGCTGCAGGTGCCGGAGGACCTGTGGCCGAAGGATCGCGCCGCGTTCGATCGGTATTGGCAGGAGTCGCTGGAGAAGGTGCATATCGACGACACTGTGCGTGAGTACCTCTGGCCGATCGCGGCCGGCCGCATACGTGGCGTCAAGCTGCCGACGCCTGTGCAGCGCGCCCTCGACAACTTCGGCCTGTTGATCACGACAGGGTTTCTGCCGCAACGCTTCCGCGACCAAATGACGCTGGACTGGAATGCCGCCAAGCAGCGCCGGTTCGACCGCACGATCGGCGTCCTGCGCTTCATCAACCACCTGATGCCGCGGTTCATCCGCCAGTTCCCGTTCAATGTGCTGCTGAAGGACCTCGACTGGCGGATCAAGACGGGACGCCCACTCGTCTAGTGGCCAGGTGCGTGCCACCGGATGAACACGCGCCCCAGCGGGAGCAGCGACACCCGCGCACCGGGTAGTTCCGCGCGGACATGACCATGCAATTGGGCGACGGTGTCGCGCGGCGGCCAGACCGTGGGTGCGCTGTGTTCCCATTTGCCGCGGAGCCGGATCGCGACCCCGCGGATCACGAGTGTGGCTACCGCCCATGGCAAGTGGCGCCAGCCTGGGCGGGCGAACGTGACCAGGGCGAGCGTTCCGCCGGGCAGGACGCGCTCGCGCATGCGCTGTAGAGCGACCCGAGTGTCTGGGAAGTGATGCAAGGCGGCGTTGGAGACCACGGCATCGAAGCTGCCCAAGTCGGCGCCTGCGGTCAGGAAGTCGCCGTGTCTCCAATTCACGGGTGCGGTGGGGAAGCGTTGCTTAGCTCGCTGCAGCACCGGCTCGTCGACGTCCACAGCGACGACATATGGAATGCGTTGCGACAGACGAGCGGCCAAAAAGCCGTCGCCGCAGCCAACATCGAGCACGGACGCTGCGCGCGGTGGCACGCAGTTGTCGAGTTTGCCGTCGTAGTGGATGTTGATGTTCCACGGTTCCGCCATGAATCGAGTCTGGCTGGACTGTCAGAATTCGCGCGTATAAACGCGTACGTGCGTACCGATAGTGACACCTGGGACATCAAGACAAGCGTCGGCTCGACCGCGTTATTCGTGGCGGCCTCTAGGGCTTTGGAGGCGCAGAAACCCTCTCCGCTCGCCGTCGATGAGTATGCGGAGGTTTTCTGCAGGGCCGCTGGCGGCATGTGGGCCGACGTGCTCGACGGAAAGCCCACCGAGCTTCCGCTGACGACCACAGAGTTCGGC
>JBKOYU010000257.1:0-2538 GCA_046725575.1 Actinomycetota bacterium
GGTGTGTACTGCGGCTCCGGCGTCACCGCATCAGTGGTGGTCGCCGCGCTCGCCACCATCGGCGTCGACGCCGCCTTGTATCCGGGCTCGTGGTCCGAATGGTGTTCGGACTCAACGCGTCCGGTCGAGCGCGCCTAACAACCGCCCAACGTGAACTTGTGCGCGAGATTTCGTCAAATTTTCGAGCACAAGCTCACGTTCGGGATCGACTAGGCGGGCACCGACGAGCGGTCGCGTCGCCCGACGAGCCAGCACACCAAGAAGATTGCGAACGAGATCGTGGTGACGAACACCGACACCGGCACCCCGGGCGCAAGCGACAACACAATGCCGCCGACTGCCGAGATCTCCGCGAAGACAACCGATGCCACGATCGTCGCGGCCGGTGAGATGAATACCCGGACCGCGGCGGCCGCCGGGGTAATCAACAGCGACATCACCAGCAGCGCGCCGACGATCTGCACGCCCTGCGCCGCGGTCACGCCCACCAGCGCCGCGAACACAATGCCCAACGCCCGCACCGGAACTCCGCGGCCTGCGGCCACCTCCGGGTCGACGGTCGCGAACAACAACGGGCGGTAGGAGACCGCCAGCACCGCGACCACGAGCACTGCCACCACGCTCAACAATGCCAACCCCGAATAGCCGACACCGACGATCTGACCGGTCAGCAATGCGAAGCTGGTGCCGGTTCGGCCCGGGTAGAGATGGATGAACAGCACCGCCATGCCGAGCCCGAACGCCAGCACGACACCGATCGCCGAATCACGTTCGCGGGCACGCTGACCGAGGATGCCGAACAGCACGGCCGCGAGCCCGCAGCCGACCAACGCGCCGATCCCGACGTTGAACCCTGCCAGCAGCGCGAAAGACGCACCCGTAAGCGACAATTCACTCGACCCGTGCACCGCGAACGACATCTGCCGCATCACGATGAATGGGCCGATCAAGCCGGACACCAGCGCAAGCAGCGCGGCGGCCAGCAGCGCTTGCTGGACGAAATCGCGGGCCAGCAGATCGGCGGTGACGTCGAAGGCGAAGAGATTCGCGATCAGGTCCGTGAGCCGTTCAGTCATGGTCATGCCCAACCGCGTGACCGGAGTGGTCGAGGTGCTCGCCGACGACGACGTAGCGGCCGCCGACCTTCACCACCTCGATGTCGGCGCGGTACAGCTCGGACAGCGTCGCCGATGTCATCACCTCTTCGACGGCGCCGACGCGGAACCGGCCGTCGACCAGATAAAGCACCCGGTCCACGTACGGCAGAACGGGATTGACCTCGTGAGTGACGAAGAGCACTGCGGTGTTCGCCTCGCGGCGGCGCTGGTCGATCAGCGCGGACACCAGCCGGGCGTTGGCGGGATCGAGGTTGAGCAGCGGCTCGTCGCACAGCAGCAGCACCGGATCGGTCGCCAGCGCCTGTGCAATGCGCACCCGCTGCAGTTCGCCGCCGGACATCACGCCGACGGGGACGCTCGCCAGATGTACGCCGTTGACCTGATTCAGTGCGCGCTGCACGGCGCCGTGCTTGGCCGATCGGTCGGCGGGTCGCATGCTGACCACGCCCCATCGGTGGCCGTCGTACCCCAGCCCGACAAGGTCCTGTCCCCGCATCGACAGCCCGCGCTCGACCGACCGGTGCTGCGGGACGTAACCGATCCGTTCGCTGCCTGCTTCGACGCGCCGCCCCCCGACGGTCGCGGCGCCCGTGCTGAGCGGGAGCTGCCCCAGCAGCACCTTGAGCAGCGAGGTCTTACCCGTCCCGTTCGGCCCGAGCACGGCGACGAACTCGCCGGCGCGCACGGTCAGGTCCAGGTGGTCCCACAGCACGCGGTCGCCGAATGCCAGCCGGGCGCCGGTCAGTTCGGCGACGACGTCAGCAGCCACAAAGAGAACTTATCGGTTCGTCTGCGGTGCCTTATCCAGCTGGCTCGCCAACTGGTTGACGGTCTGCCGCTGCCAGGTCAGGTAGTCGGTGCCCGCTGGAAGCGTCTCCGTCACCATGACGATGGGCACCGAGGCTTGCTGCGCGGCGTCCTGGATCTGCTTGGTGACGTCGGTCTGGGTCTGCGAGTTGTACACCAGCGCCGAAACCTGGCGGGTCTTGATCAGGTCGAGGAGGGCGGCCAGGTCGGCAGGCGACGGGTCAGTGTCCTCTTCGATCGCCTTGGTGAATCCCTCTGGGGTCTTGTCGACGATTCCCGAGTTGACGAGCAGGTAGTGGGCGACGGGCTCGGTGGCCACCACCGAGGCCCCCTGGTGCGACGCCCCGATTGCCCGCTCGGCGGTGGCGATGGTATCGGCTTCGTCGGAGAATTTGGCCGCGTTGGCCTTGTAGTCGTCGGCGTGATCCGCATCGGACTGCGCCAGTTTGTCGGCGATCTGATTAGCGACGGCCTTGGCGGTCTCCAGGTCGTAGAACACATGCTCGTTCGCCGGTTGCGGGACAGAGCTCGGCAGCAGCGAATAGGCGTTCACGGCCGCCACGCCTTGGTGGCTGGACAGCACATCGTCGACCCAATGGTCGTAGCCTCCGCC
>JBKOYU010001065.1:0-3011 GCA_046725575.1 Actinomycetota bacterium
ACATTCAGGAGCCTAGCGAGAGGCCGTTGTCTGCAGGCCGGAATGCGCGGGCGTGAACTCGACCAGCATCGCCGCAGGTGAGCGGAACGCCACGCCGTTGATGCTCGGCTCCGGCGCGGTCGGATCCAGGTGGAGGTCCGGCAGCCGATCGAGCAGCGCGTTGACCGCCACCGTCGTCTCCATCCGGGCCAGCGGCATGCCCAGGCATACGTGCGGGCCGCCGCCGAATGTCAGATGAGCGATGTTCTTGCGGGTCGGGTCGAAGCGGTCGGGGTCGGGATAGTGCTGCGGGTCCCGGTTGGCGGCCGCCACGCTGATGCTGACGTTGGTGCCCTTGGGAATCGCGATCCCACCGAGCTCACAGTCCTTCTTCGCGACCCGCACCACGTGCTGGATGGGCGGCTGTCAATACTATTTGTGCAAAAACAGCAAGATCAGACCACGAGCGGATGCTCGTTGGCGTGCCGCCGTATCCGCTCCCACGGCCACGTCATCAGGGCCCACACGATGAGGACGATCGTGATCTCGGCTAGCAGGTACACCGGCCACGGGCCCAATACGTCCAACAGGGACGCGGTGGGCGGTTTCCTGTTGAGGTAGCCGTAGTTGGTTCCCGCGATGGCGTTGAAGGTGAAGGTGAATGCCGCCCATGCGAGGGTCGCGATGACCGCGAAGCGGTAACTGCGCCACGTCGGGCGCATCCCACGCCCCCACGTGAGATAGATGGCCGCCCATACAACGAGCACGTGAAGCGTAAAGAACGTGACGAAAAGATGGTGGGGGAAATCCGGCGCGCCTTCGTCTGGCGTGCCTACGTCCGGCGTGATCAACGCCTGTGAGCTGAGAACGAGGCACCAGTAGTAGGTGAGCGCAAAGGCCCAATGTCGTTGCGACCACAAAGCATATGCCGCCGTGACTTCCGCGACATCGCACAGCTGCAGCGGCACCGAGGTGTCGATGTTGGGCCGGATCAGCTTGTAGACCAGCGCCACGATGAATGCCGCCACAATCAGGGCCGCCAGGAGACGGCCGAAGAGCCGGGCCTGCGATTCGGTCTGCCGGCGCCCGATCCAGACCAGGAGCGCAGCGCCTATCGCGAAGACAACGAGCACCACCCAGTGTGATGTGCCGTACGCCGAGAACTCCCGTTGCGCAGAGAACAGCTTCATCGACACCCCCAGTTTCGTCGCACACTATTTCCCTCAGGCATGCGATGGCCCAACTTGCCTCAGATCAACCGAGAAATCGACTGCAGTTTGGGTTGCGACACGGTCACGAATACATACCTATCCGTACATCACTGATCACAAAAACCCCACCGATCACTATCGTCACATCAGTCGACTCCTGACGTCAATGCGACGTCGTGCCCCCTGAAAGGTGTGACATGTCGCCGCGTCTGCGAACTGCATCGATATCGGTGGCGTCGGCGGCCGCTATCGGACTTTGCGTTGCGATCGGCGTCGCGCCACCAGCGACCGCCGAGCCGTGCACAGGTGCTGCCGCAGCAGCTCAACCTCCTGCCGCCCCGGCCGAGACCCCGGACTTGCCTTCGTCGTCCGATCGCCGACCGATAGGGCAACGGCCTTCCAACGCGAATGAGCGCGCGCCGCTCCCCCGGCTCGGTCAGCTCCCGTCGAGGATCCTCAACTCTCTTTCTCCGCGCTCCGCGCAACTCCAGCAGCAAGCCGCGGTGGCGCCTTCGCCGACTCCCCCTGGCGCTGCCAACCAACAACCCTCAGCCGCCGCGCAGCCAGTTCCGGACGCGGCCCCGGCTCCGGCGCCAGCGCCACCCTCGCCACCCGGGACATCGCTCGTCGGCTGGGTGACCGGACCGGACAGCCCCAACGACACCATCAAAAAATTCGCCATCACCGGGACCGACCTCGGGATCATGTGGGACAACGGCGATCCCGGCGGCCATCAGGTGCTCATGGCCTTCGGCGACACGTACGGCTACTGCGGCGTCCGTGGCCAGCAGTGGCGGTACAACACGCTATTCCGCAGCCAAGACGGCGCTCTGTCGAACACCATCAACGTGCCGAATGGCGTTGTCTCCAACCAATACTCCGGCTCACCACTCTGGGCCCCCGGCCTTTCCAAGCAGATCATCAACACCACCAAGTGGGCGCCGTCGGAGACCGGAATCATTCCCACCGCCGGCATCGCGGCGGGGCGAGCCCAGTACCTCAACTTCATGTCCATCAAGAGTTGGGATGCGAACGGCGCGTGGACGACGAACTTCTCGGCCATCGCCGTGTCTCCCGACAACGGCGAGCGCTGGGGCGTATACCCCGATTCCGTCCGCACGGCCCGGCCCGACGCCATCCCGGGAGTCCAGTACGTTCCCGGAAACGAGAACTTCCAACAAGGAGCGTTCCTGAAGCCCGGAACCGGCGACCCATACATCTACTCATTCGGAACACCATCCGGTCGCGGCGGTTCGGCGTACGTGGCGCGCGTTCTCCCCGGCTATGTGCCGGATCTCAGACGATACGAATACTGGAACTCCGACAGCAATTCCTGGGTAGCGGCCAATCCGGGGGCTGCCACGCCGGTGATCCCGGGCCCGGTGGGCGAAATGTCGGCCCAATACAACGCCTATCTCAAGCAATACCTGGTGCTCTACACCAACGGCGCCAACGACGTCGTGGCAAGGACTGCGCCGGCTCCGCAAGGACCGTGGAGTCCGGAGCAGTTGCTCGTGCCGTCAATGCAGTTCCCCGGCGGCATCTACGGCCCGTTCCTGCATCCCTGGTCGACGGGTAAGGAGCTGTACTACAACCTGTCGCTGTGGTCCGCCTACAACGTGATGTTGATGAAAACCGTTCTGCCATAGCGTCTGCTGGTAGTGCGATATAGCCGACATGCAGTTCGCCATCTGGGATTGAATCGAAGGGGCGACGGTCGGGTGTGACCGTCGCAAACGCAGCCCGGGTCGGGCACCCATCAACGGCGCCCAGCGCGCAGTTGAGCAACCTTTCGCCCAAAGACTGGCTATTGAAGGGCCG
>JBKOYU010000306.1:0-3232 GCA_046725575.1 Actinomycetota bacterium
GATAAGCAGATATGTCTCGTGGGCTCGGAGATGTGTATAAGAGACAGGTCGGAGTCGGTGTAACCGCGGTAGCCCGCCGGAGTACGGACGCTCGGCACCACCAGACCGATGTGGTCGTAGTGGTGCAGCGTGCGCACAGAAACACCCGTGAGGGCGGCTACCGCGCCGACGGTGTTGACGTCCATGCCGCAACTATCGAGCCTGACGCCGCGGGAGGGTCAAGCTGACTAATTGTCGGAATGCCGGCGCGCAAGAAGCACCACCAGGATCGCCAACACACCGGCAACGATGGCGGCAACCAGCGGCAGCCGTGACGGCTCCGGTCCGATCAGCGGCGTTGTGGCTGGACCCGCGACGGGATTGGGCGCGCTCGCAACAGTGGATTTCGCTTGTGCCGCAGCCTCTCTCGCGGCTGACGCGAGGTCGCCGTTGGTGTCGGCCAGTTTCGGAACCGCCGGCGTCTTCTTCGGCGGCGCCTTCTTCGCTGCGGCCTTTTTGGCGGCTTTCTTCGCCGGTGCCTTCTTGGCGGCCTTGGCCGGTGCCTTCTTGGCTGCTTTCGCGGGAGCCTTCTTCGCCGCCTTGGCCGGCGGCTTCTTGGCCGGCGGCGCGGGCGGTTCGGTTGGCGGCGGGACCGGCTCTGGGCTCGGCGTCGACGACGCCTCGTCAGCTGCCGGTGCTGCTGCGTCGGGCTTTTCGTCGGGTCGATCCTGCTGGTCTGCCATCTGGCTGCTCCTTTGCGCCTGTGTCGTCTACCCGGCAGTGGTTCCCATCATGCCAGGTGGGGGTATGGCGCTAACCGGTCACGGCCAGCGCGGCCGCCAGGGTCAGTGCGACGGCCAAGATCGCCAGTTCGAACACCGCCCGTGATCGCGACACCACCGCAGTGACGCGGTGCGAACGTGCGGCGGGCAGCCACATCGTCCGGTTGCGATACGCCAAAAGGACGAGCACAACCGTCACCACGACCTTTGCCGATAGCAGCTGCCGGGCCAGCGCCCACGCCACCACTTCGGCGACAGCGACGACCGAGGCTCCACCGGCCACCGCCCGTTGACTGGAATCTCTTGGGCGCAAGCCTCGGACTTTAGTCCGTGGGTTGGTCCATCCCGTTTGTCGCCGGGCGCCACCACCAACCGGCCCACGGCGATAGCCGCATAAGCACTATCGAGACAGCCGATTGACAAGGGGAATCCCCGCAATTCACTGCGGGAGGACGTCAAGGGTCACTTCTGCCGTCGCACCGCCCAAACCGCGCCAACGGCGACGATCAGGCCGGCCGCGACGAAGAACGGCCACACCGGGATTCCGTCATTCGAGGAGCTCGGCGCGGACGCCGACGGGCCGGGGGTGCCCGTGCCGGCCACGGCGAGCCGGAACGACCACGACCCGGAGACCACGTGCCCGTCGGCCGACGTCACCCGGTAATTCACCGTGTAGGTGCCGGACGGGCCGAGCGGCCGCACGCCGACGCTGACGACCGCGCCGGCCACCTTTGGGTCACCCGTCGACCACAGATTGCCGTCGGGGCCGACGACCGTCATCGCGGCGAACTCGGGTTGTAGCGCCTCGTTGAACGTGGCGCTGACCTTCTGCGGCGCCTGGGTCAGTTCGGTGTTCTCGACGGGGTCGGTCGCGACGCGGGTCGCATGCGCCGACGCCACACCGGCCCCGGCCACCGCCGCCACGGTCAGCGAGATGGCCAGGACCAGTGTCGCGAGAAGGCGATTCATGCTCGACGTCGTACCAGTAAGGCCGTCGCCACCGCAACGGCGGCCACCGCGAGCGCACCGCCGGCCAGCCAGCGTGCCGAGTTGTCGGGTGCCGCTGTTTGGGCCACCGGCATCGGATGGTGGTCGCCCGCATCGGCCTTCGCTCCCGTCAGAGCGACCTCCGGCGCGGGGTATTCGGGTTCGGCTCCGCCGGGCGGCGTCGGCTGATCCCATTTCACGACCGTCCCGTCCGAATAGGTCTGGGTGGCGGGGAAGCTAACCGCCTGAGTGTCGGGCAGCTTCACCGAAATCCGAAACAGCGCGAATTGGTCCGCCGCGATGCCGGTTCCGGGCGCGGCCGTCCAGGTGACCGAACGGACGATGCCCGCGGCGGCATCACGATCCAGGCGCGCGGTCCAACCCGGCATGGCTTCTGTGCTCGCCGAGGTCACGTTGGGCAGCGCGACGCTCAATTGCGTTGTGAGCGCGCCTTTCTCGGACTCGTTGGGGACTTTGAAGGTGAGCACCGAGTAGGAGCCCGGTGTGGGGTTGTCGGCGTTGACGCGAACGTGGGCCCACGCAGGCGCGGTGCCGGCCACCAGGCCAATCGACATCGCCGCGCCGCTGGCGGCAACGGTGATCAGGGCGCGCGAAGACGCCCGAGTAATGAATCGCATCGATTGTTGCTTTCTTGTGTCGTTGGGATGTCGGTCAGCGGTCGCGGCTGACCGGCGGACCCCGGTGCGACACAGAAGCGCCAAGCAGAAGTGCCGAACGCAGCGGCTGATCGGCCTCGCCGATCAGCACTACAGGTGCGACGGCGACCGGCGCGGCGGCGATCCGAACTGCGACGCGCACCGCACGTGACACGGCTCGGCACAGCCGATCGCTCGCGGCGATCAGCAGCGCGCCTGTGCCGACCGCGACCACGTGCGCGGCCGGCATCACCGCGGCAGGAAGTGTCGTCGTCGCCGCGTGGCTGTGCCCGACAGCGCTGAGGATTACGTGCCCGCACAGCTGGCCGGCGGCGAGCAGGCCGAGCAGGACCCTGGCGTCAGCCGTGCGGGTGATGGTCGCGGCGAGCGCGCCGACCGTCGCCGCCAGCACCGCCAGTTGTGCGACGACCGCGCCCGTCGGCGCCGCCCCACTGCCGACCGAATGTGCGGCCATCGCCAGCGCTGCGGTCAGCAGTCCCGCGGCCGAACCACGTAGGCGCGCTGCGGGATTGGCGATGGACACGGTCGTTAGACCAGGCCCAGCCGGGCCATCAAGTCGGCATCGATGCCGTCGAGCTGTTCGGCAATCGCGGCGTGCGCGGCGCGGCGGCGCGACGTCGGCATGTTCTCGGCGGCCGCGACGGCGGCCGACAGGTCACGCAGCCGCTCGGTAATCGCGGCGACGAACTGCTTGGTCTCGGCGTCCTTCGGCTTCTTCTCGGCAACCAGGCGCAACGAGTGCTCGGCCCCGGCGATCCGCGCCGACAGCTGTGCGCCGTGCCCGGAGAACTGTCCGAGCTGGCTGAG
>JBKOYU010000467.1:0-2235 GCA_046725575.1 Actinomycetota bacterium
GGCTTGAGGGCGAGGCGGCCCGGGACGCGGTGCGGGCGCGACTTGGGGGAGCGGATACCGACGATCTTGTTCTGCTGGACGACCTCTTGGGCATCGGCGATTCCGCTGCCGTTCTGCCGCAGGTCGATCCCGACGCCCGGCGCCGGCGGCTGGTGGCAATGGTCAATACCGCCGCTCTCATGCGGAACACGCCGGTGGTGTATGTCATCGAGGACGCTCACTGGATCGATGAGATCAGCGAGACGCTCATCGCCGAGTTTCTTGCGGTAATTCCGCAGACGCGATCCCTTGTCTTGATCACCTACCGTCCGGAATACAGTGGCGCTCTTGCCCACGCGCCTCGTTCACAGACCATCGCGCTTGAACCGCTGGATGATTCACAGATCGCGTCGCTGAGTGACGAACTGCTGGGCGCGGACTCATCGGTCGCGGGTTTGGCTGACATGATCGCTGAACGGGCGGCCGGAAATCCCTTCTTCGCCGAGGAGATCGTGCGGGACTTGAGCGAACGCGACGTGTTGGTGGGCGGCCGCGGTTGTTACTTGTGCACCGACCCAGTGGCGGACGTCAGTGTGCCCAGCACGCTGCAGGCGGCGATTGCCGCACGTATCGACCGCCTCGAGCCTGCCGCGAAGCGGACATTGAATGCTGCCGCGGTAATCGGCACCCGGTTCAGTCCAAAGATGCTGGAAGCGCTGGCGGTCGACCCTGCGCTCGACGCCCTCATGCGGGCTGAGTTGATCGATCAGATCGCTTTTGCGCCAAAGGCCGAGTACGCGTTTCGACATCCGTTGGTCCGTACGGTCGCCTACGAATCCCAGCTCAGATCCGATCGCGCGCACCTGCATCGTCGGCTGGCCGACTCCATCGAACACGACGACCTGAACGCCGCCTTGATTGCCGAGCACTTGGAGGCCGCGGGCGATCTCCGCGCCGCCTATGAATGGCACATGCGCGCCGGAGCATGGTCGACCAACCGCGACAACGCCGCGGCTCAGCTGAGCTGGGAACGAGCGATTCAGGTCGCCGACGGCCTGCCCGCCGAGGATCCAGACCGCCTAGGCATGCGGATCGCTCCTCGAACATTGCTGTGTAGCAATGCTTTTCGACGGTTCCATCCGGACATGTCGGTTCGCTACGACGAACTGCGTGAACTGTGCATGGCAGCAGGTGACAAGGCGTCGCTGGCGATCGGCATGGCGGGTCTCGTGATGGAGCATGTTCTTCGCGGGCGGATTTTCGACGCGTCTCGGCTGGCATCAGAACAAATGGCTGTTGTCGAATCGATCGGTGACGCAACGTTGACCGTCGCCCTGTCCTTCGCGGCCTGTGTCGCCAAACTGCAGGCGGGCGAAATGTCGGATGTTTTGCGGTGGTCGCAAGCGGCCATCGAGCTTGCAGAGGGCGACTCCACAAGCGGAAGTTTCATCATGGGGTCTCCGTTGGCGATGGCGTTGGTCTTTCGAGGTTTCGCCCGCTGCGCTGTGGGCCGCGAAGGATGGCGAGACGACATGGACGCCGCCGTGGCGATGGCGCGCGCGGCCGACCCCGTATCACTATCGGCAGCCATTGCCTATAAGTACGTCACGATAGCCTGGGATGTTCTATTGGCCGACGACGCTGCGCTGACGGAGATCACCAAAGCGTTGCAGCTTGCCGAGCGATGCAGTGAGGACCTGCCTTTGGTCCAGTTGCGAATGACACTCGGCTTCGCGCTGGTGCATCGCGATTCTGCCGCGGATGTCGCACGCGGGGTTGCCATGCTGGCCGAGCTGCGTGATACCTGCATCAAGGAGCGCTATGCGTTGAACGTCGTGCCGGGCTTGGAGTTATACCTCGCTCAAGACGCCGCTACCGAGGATATTGACCGCGCGATACAGAGAGCACGGGCGGCGGCAGAAGTGTTGTTCGATTCGGGCAGTTTCGTCAACTGCGATGCAGGTACGCGGGTCCTTGTCGAGTTACTATTGGCGCGCGGTACGAACACTGACGTGACGGAGGCGGAGGCGGCGATCCACAGGTTGTCACGCATTCTGGCGGATCACGAGTGGGTCACGCGAGACGTCATCATGCTACGACTGCGCGCGCTGTTGGCTCGCGCCCGCGGCGATGAGGCGACCTATCTGGACCTTAGGGACCGCTACCGCACCAGGGCCAACGAGCTTGGCTTCGAGGGGCACATGGCGATCGCCGCGGCCATGTCCTAGCAACTCGGAGCGCCTACGGACCCTGAGG
>JBKOYU010000249.1:0-13600 GCA_046725575.1 Actinomycetota bacterium
AGGTCGATCTTCTCAAGCACCTCACGCCGGTAGGCGCGGTAGCCGGCCGTGATGTCGTGAATGTCGACGCCGAGCAGAATCCGCGAGTAGCCGTTGGCGGTGCGGGACAGCACCAGCCGGCGCCGCGGCCAGTTGCGCACCTCGCCGCCGGGCACGTAGCGCGAGCCGATCACCAGGTCGGCGCCGCCGTCGACGGCGTCCAGCAGGCGATGCAGCTGTTCGGGCGGGTGGCTGCCGTCGGCATCCATCTCGACGAGCACGGAGTACTCGCGATTCAGACCCCAGGCGAACCCCGCCAGATAGGCGGCGCCGAGCCCACCCTTGGCCGTCCGGTGCATGACGTGAACGCGGTCGGGATCGGCCAGGGCCAGCTCGTCGGCCAGCTCGCCGGTGCCGTCGGGGCTGCCGTCGTCGACGATCAACACGTGCACATCGGCCCGCGCCTTGTGCACGCGTCCGACGATCAGCGGCAGGTTCTCCCGCTCGTTGAAAGTGGGAATGATGACCAGAGTGCGCTCACTCGGGCGCTGAGCTCCGCCGTCCCCCGGTCGCTCCGCTCCGCCCCTCCGGACGCTCATGTGGCTCCTTTTAATCAGTGCCGCGCCGGCCGAACCGACGCACGAAACTCCCATTGTGCAGTATCGCGGTGATCACAGCGGCAACGCCGAGGACCGCGAGCAGGCCCTGGACAATCGGGCCCCACCGCGCTGCGGGCGTGAGCTGCGTTTTTAGCCGCACCTGGGAGTCGAGGTAGCCGGGTTCGAAAAAGGCGGTGCGGGCTAGCTCGCGACCATCGGGCGCGATGATCGCGCTGATCCCCGTGGTGCCCGCCACCACCACATAGCGGTCGTGTTCAACGGCGCGCAGCCTGCCGAACGCGAGCTGCTGTTCGCTCATCGGCTGGGTGAAGGTGGCGTTGTTGGACGGCACAGCCAGTAATTGGGCGCCGTTTTGCACCGACTCGCGCGCCGCGCGGTCGAAGATCACCTCCCAGCACGTCGTCACGCCGACGGGCACGCCGGCGGCATTTACCACCCCCGTGCCGGTGCCGGGCACGAAGTAACCAGCCCGGTCGGCGTACTCCGACAAATGCTTGAAGAAGCTGCGCCACGGCAGGTACTCGCCGAACGGCTGCACGATCTGCTTATCGTGCCGGTCGGCAGGGCCGGTTCCTGGGTTCCATACGATCACCGAGTTGGTCGACACCGGGTTATCGGGGCTGTAGCCAGGGGCGGCGACGACGCCACCGACCAGGATCGGCGCGTTGATCGCCGCCGCGGCCGTGTTGATCGCGTCGCGGGCGTCCGCATTGGCCAGCGGATCGATGTCGGACGAGTTCTCGGGCCAGATGACGACCATCGGCTGTGGCGCACGCCCGGCGTGCACGTCGTCGGCCAGCCGAATCGTTTCGCGGACGTGGTTGTCCAGCACGGCGCGGCGCTGCGCATTGAACTCCAGCCCGAGCCGCGGCACGTTGCCCTGCACGGCGGCGACGGTGATCGCCGGGTCGTCGCCCGCGCCAACACCCGACTGCCGAACATGCGGCCACGCCAACGCGGTAACCAGCAGCACGACACTGATGCACACACCGGGCAGCACCACCGCGGGCCGTGCCGCGGTGTGGCTGTCGTCGTGGCGCCACCACGTAACCACTTCGAAAGTTATTGCAGCCAAACTGAATCCGGTCAGCACCACCGCGAATGACAGCAGAGGCGCACCACCGAATTGCGCCAACGCCAGCAACGGGCCGTTAGTTTGACTGAAACCGACTACCCCCCAAGGGAATCCACCGAAGGGCACGGAGGACTTGAGCCACTCCTGAGTCGCCCAGAGCCCGGCGAACCAGAACGGCCAACCCGACAGCCGCCGCGTCGCAACCGCGGCCAACCCGAACAGTGCCGGGTACAGCGCCTGCACGATGCATAGGGCAATCCACGGGATTGCGCCCACGAGTCCGCTGATCCATGGGAGCAGCGGCAGATAGAAGGCCAGCCCGAACAGAAACCCATACCCGAATCCCCCGGCAAGGGTGGTGGATTCGCGCGTCAGCACCCAGGCCAGCAAGCCGAACGCCGCGATGGCCATGAACCACCAGCCGAACGGGGGGAAGCTCACGCACAGCGCCAGGCCGGCGACGATCGCGACGCCGAGTTGGGCCAGCCGGTCCACCACCGCCTGCCCGAATCGCGTGAGCCGCAACTGCACAGCCGTCGGCTGCTTGGACTCGACAGGCTGCGCGTCGTCCTCTTTGTCGCCGTCGTCGTCGGATTCGGCGTCGTCATCGACGACGGGGGGAAAGACGCCCGTGTCGTCGGTGGCGCGGCCCCACTCGCGCCGACGGCCCGACCTAGCCATGAATGACGGCACCACGATGAACCGTCTGCCGGCAGCGCGGCAACGGGTCGTCGAGTCGCGGCAGAGCGGGCACCCGGGAGCGCCGGTCGGTCGACCACCGCTGCACCGCGTCGGCCGGGGCGCCGACTTCGAACTCGTCGGCCTCCCAGATGGCATAGGTCGCCGGGGCGCCGGGCACGAGAGTTCCGGTGACCCCGTCGCGGGCGCCTCCCGCGCGCCATGCGCCGCGCGTCGCGGCCGCGAACGCCGCCCGCGCCGACACCGCGCTGCCTGGAGTGCGGTGGCGGGTCGCGGCGCGCACCGTCGCCCACGGATTCAGGCCCGTCACCGGGCTGTCCGAGCCGAACGCAATTGGCACGCCTTGGGATGCTAGCAGCGCAAACGGGTTCAGCTTCGTGCCTCGGTCAAGGCCGAGGCGTTGCACATACATGCCGTCCTCGCCGCCCCACAGCGCATCGAAATTCGGCTGCATGCTCGCGATCACACCCCACCGCCCGAGCCGGGCCGCCTGGTCCTCGTTGACCATCTCGAGGTGCTCGAGCCGGTGACCGCAGCGCGCCACCGCCGGTGCTCCGAACTCGTCGACGACCCGCTCGAGTGCGGTCACCACGGCGGTGATCGCGGCATCGCCGATAACGTGGAACCCCGCGGTGATGCCGGCTTCGGTGCAGGCGCGGAGATGGGCGGTGATCGCGTCGACGTCGAGGTAGGCGTTGCCGCAGCAGTTCGGCGCGTCGTGGTAGGGCTGGTGCAGCCATGCGGTGTGCGAGCCAAGCGCACCGTCGACGAACAGGTCGCCTGCAAGTCCACGGGCCCCGGTGCGCTCGATCAGGTCGCGCGCCTGGGCGGCGGTGGTCACGTGCTCGCCCCAGTAGCCGACGATCTCGACGCCGTGGTCGGTGCGCACCTCGGTCCAGTCGTCGAGGCCGCCGATGTCTGGGCCTGCGCATTCGTGCACCGCGGCGATGCCGAACGCGGCGGCGGCGTCGAGGGCGGCAAGCCGCGCCTCGCGACGCTGCCCAGGTGTCAACCGGTCACGGGCGGCGGCGCGCACGAGGTGGTGCGCATCGCTGGTCACTGGCCGCTGCGGATCGAACCCCGCCGCGTCGGCCAGACCCGGCGCAAGGTGACGCAGCGCGGTCGAGGCCGCCGCGGAGTGCACGTCGACGCGGGCAAGGTAGGCGGGCCGATCGCCGACGACGCCGTCGAGGTCGTCGGTGCTGGGCGCGGTGTTCTCCGGCCAGCCGGATTCGTCCCAGCCGTGTCCCCAGATTGGCCCGTCAGGATGGGCGCGCACGTACTCGGCGATGAGCGGCAGGCAGTGCCCCAGTGAGGTGGCGTTCCGAAGGTCCAGCCCGGCAAGCGTCAGTCCGGTGGCGGTGAGGTGGACGTGACTGTCGACGAACGCCGGTGCGACGAACGCGCCATCGAGGTCGACAATCTCGGCGTCGGGAAACTGGGAGCGGCCGACGTCGTCGCTGCCGAGCCATGCGATAACCCCGTCGCGCACGGCCATCGCGGTCGCATCGGGCATGGCCGGGCTGTGCACCCGCCCGTTGAGGAGGAGTGTCGTCACTTACTCGGGCTTGCGCTCCACGGCGTTGGGCTCGACGTCAACGACGTCGATGACCTCGCCGTCGATGTAGTCGCCGCGACCTGCGGCGTCATATCCCCAACCGGTGGCGCCTGCGCCCGCGGCGACCTGGGGAACCCGCCGGGCCGCGATCGCAGTGACGAGCGGACGCGCGGCGGCGCGGGTCGGCGGCAGCAGCAACAACGCACCCAGCACGGAGCTGGCCAGGCCTGGGATCACGACAAGCACGGTACCCAGTGCGACGAGCACGCTGTCCGTCGCCGCTCCCTGCACCGTGGCTGCGGTAAGGCCGGACTGGAGCCGGCGGATGTGCCGCTTGACCTGCGACCCGGCCAGCGCGAGCCCGACCACGAACGTTCCGAGCAGCGCAAGGACCGTCCAGCCGAAGCCGATCGTCGACGTCAGCGCGACGATGACCGCGAGCTCGACGACCGCGTAGAGGACAAACAGCCGCATTGCCATGTAGTTGGAACGTCCGGAGTATCCCCCTGGGTTCCGTAGATTGACGGACGTGACGACGGTCAAGGTCGACACGCCTGGTGGCCCGATCGATGCACTGCTCAGCGTGCCTGAGGGCGATGGTCCCCGGCCCGGCGTCGTGGTGGTCCACGGTGCGATCGGGTAGGGCCCTGACAATGAGTCGACATCGGCGCGGATCGCCAAGGCGTTACGCGGCCTTCAACTCGATGGTCACGTTGTTCTTCATCCCGCCGCGCAGCTTGGAAAACAGATTGAAGGTCTTGCCGAGCAACCCGTAGCGCTTGCCGATTGCGTCGTATGTAGCGCCGTTGGCGGACTTGTCCAGGATCGTTGCGATGGCCTCGACGGCTTCACCCTTGGGGTTGCCGCGCATGTCGCACGTGGCCACAGTGACCCGAGGGGTGTTGCGGATTCGCTTGACCTTCCACGACTTCTCCTGCGTGATGACCACCAATCGATCGCCGTCCGGTGCCGCCCAGATGGCTGTCGGCTTGGGCCTGCCGTCCTTGGTGAACGTGGTCAGCAGGATGTAGTCGGACTTGGCGAGTTCGGCAAAGGTGACAGACATGAAACCAACCTAGCCTTCAAGATCGCCTTCCGTCTCCAGCAGCACCTGGCGCAGGCCGTCGAGGGTGGCCTGCTCCGGTTGCGCCCACATCCCCCGCCCTGCGGCTTCCAGCAGGCGCTCGGCCATGCCGTGCAGCGCCCACGGGTTCGACTCGGCCATGAACTTGCGGTTCTCGCCGTCGAGTACGTATTCCGCCGACAACCGCTCGTACATCCAGTCGGCCATCACCCCGGCGGTGGCGTCGTAGCCGAACAGGTAGTCGACCGTGGCAGCCATTTCGAAAGCGCCCTTGTAGCCGTGCCGTCGCATCGCGGTGATCCAGCGGGGATTGACGACGCGGGCCCGGAACACGCGGGTCGTCTCCTCCGAAAGCGTCCTGGTACGCACGGCGTCGGGCCGGGTGTTGTCACCGATGTATGCGGCCGGCGACTGCCCGGTCAGCGACCGCACCGTGGCGACCATGCCGCCGTGGTACTGGAAGTAGTCATCGGAGTCGGCGATGTCGTGCTCTCGGGTGTCGGTGTTCTTGGCCGCCACCACGATTCGCCGGTATTGCCGGTTCATGTCGTCGGCGGCAGGCGCGCCAGCCAGCCCACGGCCGTACGCGAAGCCGCCCCATGCGGTGTATACCTCGGCGAGGTCGGCGTCGTCGCGCCAGTTGCGGCTGTCGATCAGCTGCAACAGGCCCGCGCCGTAGGTGCCCGGTTTGGAGCCGAAAATCCTTATGGTGGAACGACGCTGGTCGCCGTGCTCGGCGAGGTCGGTCTGCGCATGGCCGCGGACGTAGTTGTCCGTGGCAGCCTCGTCGAGGGTTGCGACGAGTTGCACCGCATCGTCGAGCATCGTGACGACGTGCGGGAACGCGTCGCGGAAGAAACCGGAGATGCGGACGGTCACGTCGATGCGGGGCCTGCCGAGTTCGGCCAGCGGGATCGGCTCAAGGTCCACCACCCGTCGCGACGCGTCGTCCCAGATTGGCCGGACACCCAGCAGCGCAAGCACTTCGGCGATGTCGTCGCCCGACGTACGCATCGCCGACGTGCCCCACACCGACAGCCCGACCGATTGCGGCCAGCGGCCGTAGTCGTCGCGGTAACGAGCCAACAGCGAATCTGCCATCGCCACACCGGTTTCCCACGCCAGCCGTGACGGGACTGCCTTGGGGTCGACGGAGTAGAAGTTACGGCCGGTGGGGAGGACGTTGACCAGGCCGCGCAGCGGCGAGCCGGACGGCCCGGATGCGATGAACCGGCCGTCGAGCGCCCGCAGGATCTGCTCGATCTCCCCCGCCGTCTCGGCCAGCCGCGGAACCACCTCGGTGGCAGCGAACCGCAGGATGTCGGCGACGACAGGATCATCGGTGAGGGTGTCGACGGCCGCTGCGTCCCAACCGGTTTCCTGCAGTGCGGCCACGAGTTCGCGGGCTCGCGCTTCGGCATCGTCAACCGCGGCGCGCTCGTCGTGGCCGTCCTCCGCGAGGCCCAGCGCCTGCCGCAGCCCCGGCACGGTCCGGTCGCCGCCGAACAACTGCCGCGCGCGCAGAATGGCCAGCACCAGATCGAGTTCCGCACTGCCCTCGGGCTTTTCGCCCAGGATGTGCAAACCGTCGCGGATCTGGACGTCCTTGATCTCGCACAGCCAGCCGTCGACGTGAAGCAGCATGTCGTTGAACGAGTCGTCCTCGGGCCGTTCGTTCAGGCCGAGGTCGTGGTCCATCTTCGCCGCACGCATCAGCGTCCAGATCTGCTGACGGATCGCAGGCAACTTGCTCGGGTCGAGTGCGGCGATATTGGCGTGCTCGTCGAGCAGCTGCTCCAATCGCGCTATGTCGCCGTAGGTTTCGGCACGGGCCATCGGCGGAATCAGATGGTCGACGAGCGTGGCGTGCGCGCGGCGCTTGGCCTGGGTGCCCTCCCCCGGGTCGTTGACCAAAAACGGGTAAACCAGCGGGAGGTTACCCAACGCGGCGTCGGCGCCGCATGCCGCCGACATGCCAAGCGTCTTGCCCGGCAACCACTCCAGGTTGCCGTGCTTGCCGAGGTGCACGACGGCGTCCGCGCCGAAACCAACGTCGACCCAGTGGTAGGCCGCGAGATAGTGGTGGCTGGGCGGCAGGTCTGGGTCGTGGTAGATAGCGACCGGGTTCTCGCCGAATCCCCGCGGCGGCTGGACCATCAGCACCACGTTGCCGCCCTGCAGCGCGGCGATCACGATGTCACCGTTGTCGACGAAAAGCTCGCCGGGCGGCGGACCCCAATGTTCGACGACAGCATCGGTCAGCTCAGCGGGGAGCGTCGCGAACCACTCACGATACTCCTTGGCCGGCAATCGGATCGGATTGCCCGTCAGTTGTCCGTCGGTGAGCCAGTCTGGGTCCTGGCCGCCGCGCTCGATCAGCGCGTGGATCAATGCGTCGCCGTCCCGGGCGTCGACGCCGGGAACGTCGCCGATCGCGTATCCCGCGTTGCGCATCGCCCGCAGCAGCGCGACGGCGCTCGCCGGCGTGTCCAGCCCGACGGCGTTGCCGATGCGGGCGTGCTTGGTGGGGTACGCCGAGAACACCACCGCTACGCGTTTCTGTGTCGCCGGAATCGCCCGCAGCCGTGCGTGTTTGACGGCCAGGCCGGCGACGCGGGCGCAGCGTTCCGGATCGGCGACGTAGGAGATCAGACCCTCGTCGTCAATCTCCTTGAACGAGAACGGAACTGTGATGATGCGACCGTCGAACTCCGGCACCGCGACCTGGGTGGCGACGTCGAGCGGTGACAGCCCGTCGTCGTTGCCCTGCCACTGCGCACGGGAACTCGTCAGGCACAGGCCCTGCAGGATCGGGATGTCCAGCGCCGCGAGATGGGCCACGTTCCAGCTGTCGTCGTTTCCGCCGGCCGTGACGGTGGCGGGTGTGGCACCGCCTGCGGCCAGCACGGTCGTCACCATCGCGTCTGCGGTGGCGAGCAGGTCCAGCAGGCCGGCATCGGCAGTGCGCAGAGATGCGCAGAACACCGGCAGCGGCCGGCCGCCTGCGTCTTCGATGGCACGGCACAGCGCCTCGATGTAGGCGGTGTTGCCGGCCAGGTGCTGGGCGCGGTAGTAGAGCACCGCGATTGTTGGGCCGTCCCCGTCGCGCGCAGTCCGGTCGTGGATGCCCCAGCTCGGTGTGGTCTCCGGCGGCCCGAAGCCAAAGCCGGTCATCAGCAGCGTGTCGCAGAGGAAGGCGTGCAGTTGCCGCAGGTTCGGAATGCCGCCGTGGGCGAGATAGATGTGGGACTGCAGTGCCACGCCCGCGGGCGTCGTGGAATGCCCCATCAGGTCGGCGTCCGGCGACTGCTCGCCGCTGACGACGACGGTCGGCACCCCGCTGGCCACCACGGTGTCGATGCCGTCCTGCCAGGCACGGTATCCGCCAAGGATGCGCACGACGGCGACGTCGGCGCCGGCCAGCAGCTCCTCGAGCTCGCCGTCGACCAGCCGCGACGGGTTCGCCCACCGGTAGCGCACCCCGCTTGCGCGGGCGGTGATCAGGTCGGTGTCGGACGTCGACACCAGCAGCACGGTGGGCTCTGGCACCCACCATTCGTACCGCACCGACCGATCACGTGGTGCGGTCGGTGGTTAGCCGTCGTTACCCCAGCGGCCGTGCCACGTCTGCGGGTACGGCAGGCCGAGCCCCGCAACGAGCACCAGCAGGAGCACGCCGAATGCGATTAGTGCGAACATCGTTGTTCCTTTCCCCGACTCGTTGTTGTACACAAGTGCAGTTAGGGGAAGCGTACGACGGAGGTCAGTCCCATCGCGCTGGCCAGCTGACTACAGCCGATCCATTTCGCGCGACATGAGCGAGTTTTCCAGCCAGACATGCCGCTTCGGGTAATGCCGTCGCGCGGGCGGCTTTTCAGAGGATGCGAACACCGCGCGCAGCGCTCCGCTGATGGCCCGGATGGCGTCGCTCCACCGGCGGGTTTTCGCCGGAGGTAGCGCCACCACCGCCGCCGTGCTCAACAACACCTGCTGTTCGGTGATCAGCGCCTGCGCCTCGGTCACGTTCGCCACCGGGGCGACCGTCGACGTGTCGTTCTCGTCGCACTTGGGGCGAGATGTCGTTGTCATGTCAGTCATTTGAGTTGCTCCCACCCTGTGATCTGTGGTGTCCCGGGAACCCGGAACCCCTCATGGGTGAAAAATTAACGCCGCTGACGGAAGATCTCACGCGTAGACGAGTACCTGTAAATCTGGTTAATTCGTGCGGCCATACGCAGTTGCCCGAAGCGGGTACTCGTTGCCCGCGATGGCATCCCGATTGACGTGGGAATTGAGCGAAGCCCCCGCCAGGTTGGCAGGTTCCCGCACGGGGGGCGACGCCCATCCCAGCAACGGTTTGGCCTATTGCTGCCACCGTTCAGAGCCTCAACATCTCCCGCGCCATGCGGGAATCCTCAAGGAAATCGTTGCGGGCCGGGTACCGCTTTCGCTTCGGCCGGGCGTCGTTGCTGGACGTCACGAACGCCGCCCGCAAGCTCGCCGCGATCGCGCGCACTGCCTCGGTCCAGCGTCGGCTGGTCTTCGCCAGCTGCAACGGCACTGCCGTGGCGGTGGCGAACAGCACCTGCTGTTCGGTGATCAAGACCGGCGTGCGAGGCGGCACCTCGGCGACGTCGGCAGGCTGGTCGACCGGGTCCGGTGGAGCGCCGAATGGCGATAGTAATTCAGACATTTCAGTTCCCCCTGTGTCGGTTGTCGTGCCGGGCTTGAGGACCCGGCGCTTCGATGGGACAAATTTACGACCGGAAATCAGCGATCCTCACGAGTACCGAGCTACCTGTTATCCGGGTTGGTACCCAACTCATACAGATTTGGCAAAGCGAAATTGCCGCTGTTCCTGGTATATGTGCGCGTTCAGCAACGTCGGCGCACCATGTGGTCGCCCGGCGTGCCATCGGGCCGTACGGTGATTTGATGGCCAGGACCCGCGATCGCGACGCCTGCCCTGGTGCGCTGCAGCTGCACGAGGCGGCTGACGGCGCGCTGGCGCGGGTGCGGTTACCGGGCGGGGTGGTCTCGCCCGGACAGCTGGAGGCGCTCGCTCAGGCTGCGACGCGGTTCGGCTCGCCTGCCATGGAGCTCACATCGCGCGGCAACATCCAAGTGCGGGCCATCACCGACACCGCGGCGGTCGCCGAAATCGTCGCCGCGGCAGGCTTGTTGCCATCGCAAACTCACGAGCGCGTGCGCAACATCATCGCCTCGCCGCTGTCCGGACGCCTCGGAGGTACCACCGACATCCGCGGACTGGTCGCCGAATTGGACGAGGCGATTCAATCCGAACCCCGGTTGGCCGAACTGCCGGGCAGGTTCATGTTCGGGGTCGACGACGGCCGCGCCGACATCTCGGGACTCGCCGCCGATGCCGGCGCACACTTTGTCGACGACGTGACGGCCGCTGTGCTGCTGGCGGGCCGCGATACCGGCGTGCGGCTGCCCACGCCCGATGTCGTATCCGCGCTCGTCGCCGTCGCTAAACAGTTCGCCGCCACACGCGGAAAGGCTTGGCGGGTAGCCGAACTCGCCGACACGGCGCCCCTGTTGCAGCGGTTCACACCTAGTGCTGCGCCAGGGGCGACATGGCCACCGGTCGTCCGGCCACCCGTCGGCTGGCTGCCGCAAGACGACGGACGCATCACCCTCGGGGCCGGGGTCCCGTTGGGCGTGCTGCAGGCTCGCGCTGCGGAATTCCTCGCCGCGATCAACGCGCCGATGGCCATCACACCGTGGCGCTCGGTGCTCGTCTTCGACCTCGACGACGGTGTCGCCGACACCGCGCTACGGGTCTTGGCGCCGATGGGATTGGTGTTCGACAAGCACTCGCCGTGGCTGTCGGTCAGCGCGTGTACCGGCAGCCCCGGCTGCGAACACTCGGCCGCCGACGTCCGCGCGGACGCCGCGGCGGCACTCGACGACCCCGCCGAGGGGCACCGGCACTTCGTCGGCTGCGAACGGGCATGCGGTAGTCCGCCCGTCGGTGAGGTCTTGGTGGCAACCGGAGACGGATACCGGCCGCGTGCACCGCGCCCGTAGGGTGAGCGGGTGCTCGACTACATCCGCGACGCGGCTGAGATCTATCGGCAGTCGTTCGCGACGATCCGCGCCGAGGCGGACCTCTCGCGGTTCCCCGAGGACGTCGCGCGCGTGGTGGTGCGGCTGATCCACACATGCGGGCAGGTCGACGTGGCCGAGCACGTCGCCTACAGCGATGACGTCGTCGCCAAAACCCACGCCGCACTGGCCGCAGGCGCGCCTGTGCTGTGCGATTCGTCGATGGTCGCCGCGGGCATCACGAAACCGCGGCTGCCTGCCGACAACGAGGTGGTGTCGCTGGTCGCCGACAGTCGGGCGGCCGACTTGGCCGAGCGCACGGGCACGACACGATCGGCGGCCGCCGTGGACCTGTGGGCGGACCGGCTCGGGGGCGCCGTGCTGGCAATCGGCAACGCGCCGACCGCGTTGTTCCGGCTGCTGGAGCTCGTCGACGACGGTGCGCCCACCCCCGCCGCGGTATTGGGCGGACCCGTCGGTTTCGTCGGCTCGGCGCAGTCGAAACAGGAGCTGATCGACCGACCCCGGGGCATGGCCTATCTGGTGGTCACGGGCCGCCGCGGTGGCAGCGCGATGGCCGCCGCCGCCGTCAATGCGATCACTAGTGAGCGCGAATGAGCAGGGGCACCCTCTGGGGGGTCGGGCTCGGGCCCGGCGATCCGGAACTGGTTACGGTCAAGGCGGCCAAGGTGATCGCCGCGGCCGACGTCGTCGCCTACCACAGTGCCCGTCACGGCCGCAGCATCGCGCGTGGAATCGCCAAGCCGTACCTTAGGCCGGGTCAGATCGAGGAGCACCTGGTCTACCCGGTGACCACCGAGACGACCGACCATCCGGGCGGCTACGCCGGCGCGATCGAGGACTTCTACCGCGAGTCCGCCGACCGCATCGCCGCACACCTCGACGCAGGCCGCAACGTGGCCCTGCTCGCGGAGGGCGATCCGCTGTTCTACAGCTCCTACATGCACATGCACACCCGGCTGACGGAGCGATTCGACGCCGTGATCGTCCCCGGCGTGACGTCGGTGAGCGCGGCCTCGGCGGCGACCGGCACGCCGTTGGTCCAGGGTGACGAGGTGCTGACCATCCTGCCCGGCACGCTGCCCGTCGACGAACTCAAGCGCAGGCTCGCCGACACCGACGCCGCCGTGGTGCTCAAGCTGGGCCGCTCGTATCCGGCTGTGCGGGAAGCGCTTTCATCAGCCGGGCGACTGGATGCGACGTTCTACGTCGAACGAGCGAGCACACCGAGGCAACGGGTGCTGCCTGCGGGCGAGGTCGACGACGCCGACGTGCCGTATTTCTCGCTCGCCATGCTCCCGGGCGCTGCCCCGCAGGACGCGCCCACAAGCAGCGTCGCAGTGGTGGGCCTGGGCCCCGGCGACACCGACTGGATGACCCCGCAGAGCCGGCGCGAGCTCGCCGGTGCCACCGACCTCATCGGCTATGGCCCCTATCTGGACCGCGTCGGGGCCCGCGACGGTCAGCGCCGCCACCCCAGTGACAACACCGATGAGCCTGCGCGTGCCCGGCTGGCCTGCACGCTGGCCCAACAGGGCCGCGCGGTCGCGGTGGTGTCCTCCGGCGATCCGGGCGTGTTCGCCATGGCGACGGCCGTGCTGGAGGAGGCCAAGCAATGGCCAGGCGTGCAGGTGCGGGTGATCCCGGCGATGACGGCCGCGCAGGCCGTCGCCAGCCGGGTCGGCGCGCCGCTGGGCCACGACTACGCGGTCATCTCGCTGTCCGATCGGCTCAAGCCGTGGGAGGTCATCGAACAGCGGCTCGCCGCCGCCGCGCGAGCCGACCTGGTACTGGCGATCTACAACCCCGCGTCGAAGAGCCGCACCTGGCAGGTCGGCGCGATGAGGGATCTGCTGCTGGCCCATCGCGATCCCGGTACCCCGGTGGTGATCGGCCGCGACGTGTCCGGTCCGCGGGAAGAGGTCAAAGTGGTCAGGCTCGCGGACCTCGACCCCGCCGATGTCGACATGCGCTGCCTGCTGATCATCGGGTCATCTCAGACGCAGTGGTACGACGATCGCGTCTTCACCCCGCGCCGCTACCCGACGTGACACCTTTGACAGATTTTGTCACGGCGCATTAATGTCCCGCGGATGGCCCCGGTCGTGCCGATACCGCGTCACCCCGACGATGTGATCGGCGAGTGGCTGTCCGCTGTGCTCGCAGTCGACGTGAAAGACGTCGACGTCTCCCGATCGGCACCGGACAGACCGGCGCCACCTATCGCGTGTCCGCGACGTACGCGACCGACCTCGATCTGCCGGCCTCGTTTGCGATCAAGCTGCCCGCCCAGGACGACACCGTCCGGGAACGGGTGGCGCTCGGTTACCTCTCCGAGGTCGAGTTCTACACCGACGTCGCCGACAAAGTCCGGATCCCGGTGCCGCGGTGTTTCTACAGCGACATCACCGACAACGGAACCGATTTCGCCTTGCTTCTCGCCGATATGGCGCCCGCCGTCCAAGGCGACCAGATCGCGGGCTGCACTGCAC
>JBKOYU010000480.1:0-3654 GCA_046725575.1 Actinomycetota bacterium
AGCCCACCGTTGTTTGAATCATTGGAGCTGCTCGGGCGGGAACGCAGCCTGCGGCGACTGCGTGAGGCGCGGCGTGTGCACGCCGACGCGTGAAAAGGACGTCGCGAATATTTGGTAGTCTGCACGTCGGCCCGATACAACAGGCGGCGGACGCGTCCCACCGCCTGAGTGGGCCGAAAAGGCCTGTGACCAGCGGTTATAGGCAGCCAATGGGGTATGGTGTAATTGGCAACACAGCTGATTCTGGTTCAGCCATTCTAGGTTCGAGTCCTGGTACCCCAGCCAATCAGCGTGATTATGTCGGCATAGTCGCGTGCGTTATGCTGACACTTCGGTTCTGGCCCCGTCGTCTAGCGGCCTAGGACGCCGCCCTCTCACGGCGGTAGCGTGGGTTCGAATCCCATCGGGGCTACTTCTCTCCACCACGAGAAGTCGCAGAATCGCACAATTTCCCATCGGTATGTGCGACTTTGCGTTCCCCGGCATGCGCGGGTTCCCAGCTCGGCAGAAATCAGAGCCGGCGGGTCAGCGCATCCGCCGCCGCCAACAGGTCGGCGGCCCAGCGGGCGCCCGGTCGGCGTCCCATCCGGTCGATCGGCCCGGACACCGACACAGCGGCGATCACCGCACCCCGGCCGTCGCGAACGGGTGCTGAGACACTGGCCACACCGGGTTCGCGCTCGGCGGCGCTTTGTGCCCACCCACGCTTGCGAACCTCGGCCAGGGCTCGATCGGTGAACATCGCCGCGGGCAGCACCGCCTGCTGCGTCGCGGCATCCGCGTAAGCCAGCAGCACCTTGGCGCCCGACCCTGCCGTCATCGGTAGCCGGGTACCGACCGGCACCGTATCGCGAAGCCCCGCAGGCGGTTCCAGCGCCGCCACGCAGATCCGCGATGTGCCCTCGCGCCGGTAGAGCTGCACGCTCTCTCCGGTGATCTCCCGGAGCCGCGGTAATACCACCGCACCAGCCGCCAGCAGGGGATCGTTGACCTGCCCGGCCAATTCGGTCAGCGCAGGACCCAGCCGCCACCGGCCGTCTCCGTTGCGACTCAGCAGCCGGTGCACTTCCAGACCCGCGGCCAGGCGATGCGCGGTAGCGCGCGGCAGGCCGGTGCGCTCACAGAGCTCGGCCAGCCCGCACGGCGAGTCGGCCACCGCGTGCAACACACCCACCGCTTTGTCCAGCACGCCGATGCCGCTATCCTGTCTCACAAGGAGATACTAACGTCCCAGATTGTGAGATAGTCAAGTATGACCACCGTCGACACGCCGCGCACCATGGCAGAGAAGGTGTGGGCTGACCACGTCGTCGCCCACGGCACAGGCGAAGGCGAAGCGCGCCAGCCAGACCTGATCTACATCGATCTGCACCTCGTACATGAGGTGACCAGCCCGCAGGCCTTCGATGGGCTTCGGCTCAACGGGCGCACGGTGCGCAGGCCCGACCTCACCATCGCCACCGAAGACCACAACGTGCCGACGATCGACATCGACAAGCCGATCGCTGACCCGATCTCGCGCACCCAGGTCGAGACGCTGCGACGCAATTGCGAAGAGTTCGGCATCCGGCTGCATCCGATGGGTGACGCCGAGCAAGGCATCGTGCACATCATCGGGCCGCAATTGGGACTGACTCAGCCCGGCATGACAGTGGTGTGTGGAGACAGCCACACCTCAACTCACGGCGCATTCGGCGCGCTCGCGATGGGCATCGGCACATCGGAGGTCGAGCATGTGCTCGCCACGCAGACCTTGCCGCTGCGTCCGTTCAAGACGATGGCGGTCAATGTCGACGGCCAGCTGCCGCCCGGTGTCAGCGCCAAGGACATCATTCTCGCGGTGATCGCGAAAATCGGCACCGGCGGGGGACAGGGTCACGTCATCGAATACCGCGGCAGCGCCATCGAATCGCTGTCGATGGAGGGCCGGATGACGATCTGCAATATGAGCATCGAGGCCGGGGCCCGCGCCGGCATGGTGGCGCCTGACGAAACCACGTTCGAATTTCTGCGTGGGCGTCCGCACGCGCCGAAGGGCGCAGACTGGGATGCGGCGGTCACCGCGTGGACTCAACTGCGCACTGACGACGGCACCGAATTCGACACCGAGGTGTACCTCGACGCCTCGACGCTGAGCCCGTTCGTTACGTGGGGCACCAATCCCGGGCAGGGTGTTCCGCTCTCGGATTCGGTACCCGATCCTGATCTGATGTTCGATGACGCCGAGCGGCAGTCGGCGGAAAAGGCGTTGGCGTACATGGATCTTCGGCCCGGTACTGCGATGCGTGACATCGCGGTGGACACCGTTTTCGTCGGGTCGTGCACCAACGGAAGGATCGAGGATCTGCGTGTCGTCGCCGAGGTCCTGCGCGGCCGCAAGGTCGCCGACGGCGTCCGGATGCTGATCGTGCCGGGCTCGATGCGGGTGCGCGCGCAGGCCGAATCCGAAGGCCTCGGCGAGATCTTCATCGCCGCTGGGGCGGAGTGGCGCCAGGCCGGCTGCTCGATGTGTCTCGGAATGAATCCAGATCAGCTGTCGCCGGGTCAACGCTGTGCGTCGACGTCCAACCGGAATTTTGAGGGCAGGCAGGGCAAGGGTGGCCGCACCCATTTGGTGTCGCCTGCGGTCGCCGCGGCCACCGCTGTGCGCGGCAAGTTGTCGTCACCCGCCGACCTGACTCAGTAAGAGGAGATCGTCATGCAAGCTTTTCGCACCCACACAGGCATCGCAGTTCCGTTGCGACGGTCGAATGTCGACACCGACCAAATCATCCCTGCCGTCTATTTGAAGCGGGTCACCCGAACAGGTTTCGAGGATGGTCTTTTCGCGGCGTGGCGGGCCGACCCCTCGTTCGTTCTGAATCTGTCCCCTTTCGACAAGGGCTCGGTCTTGGTCGCGGGGCCGGATTTCGGCACCGGCTCGTCGCGCGAGCATGCCGTCTGGGCGCTGATGGACTTCGGGTTCAGGGTGGTTATCTCGTCTCGATTCGCGGACATTTTTCGCGGCAACGCGGGCAAGTCGGGGCTCTTGGCGGCCGAAGTCGCTCAAGATGATGTGGAACTCCTGTGGAAGCTCATTGAGGAGCATCCGGGGATGGAAATCACTGTGAATCTTCAAGATCGGAATATCGTCGCGGGAACGGTCATGGTGCCGTTCAAGATTGACGATTACACCGCCTGGCGGCTGCTCGAGGGACTCGACGATATAGGCCTTACGCTGCGGAAACTCGATGAAATCGAGTCCTACGAGGCAAGCAGGCCGGACTGGAAGCCGCGCACTCAGCCGGTGTGATTAAGCGGCCTCGGCGGGCCGAAATCGCCGCCTTTCACCCGCTTCTCGGGGCCCTTGGCAGGAGGCCAAGGGGGGCAAGCGGATTGCCGAAAAGTTCGCTAGCTTCGCACGAAATTGCGCGTGGCTCTTGGAAATCAGTGGGCAATGGGTTTACCGTGTCCTCTAGTCGGTCCAAAGAGGGCCACTGGTTTCGGAGGTTTTGCATGAACAAAGCGGAGCTCATAGACGTACTCACGGAGAAATTGGGCTCGGATCGTCGGCAAGCAACCGCGGCGGTGGAGAACGTAGTCGACACCATCGTGCGTGCGGTTCATAAGGGTGACAGCGTCACCATTACCGGCTTCGGCGTTTTCGAGCAGCGC
>JBKOYU010000526.1:0-5420 GCA_046725575.1 Actinomycetota bacterium
CAGGTTGATGGTGCCGCCGTCCGAGGTCAGGTAGTTGGCCATGAACGGGTTCACGCTCGGACTCGTTGAATCCGGCATGGCCGAACGCATCGTCTCACCGGTCTCCATGCCCTGGGTGACGCTTGCACCGCCCGCCCACCACGCCGTGCTCAGCAGGGACACGTCCAACTCGACCGCCTCGCCGGTGCGCTCGCGGTGAAACAGTGCCGCGGAGATGCCGCCTGCGATGTTCATCCCGCCGATCGAGTCGCCGAACGCCGGGATGCCTTGCGACAGCGCGCCGCCCAGTTCTTCGGGCGTCAGCGCATGGCCCACCCCGCTGCGCGTCCAGAACGCGGTGCCGTCGAAACCTCCGGTATCCCGTTCCGGTCCCTTGTCGCCGTAGGCGCTGCCGCGCGCGTAGATGATGTTCGGGTTCACCGCGCGAATGTGCTCGATGTCGAACTTGTTCTTCTGACGCTGTGCGGGCATGTAGTTCGTCAGGAACACGTCGGCAGTCTTGGCGATCTCGTAGAGGACGTCCTGGCCGCCCGGAGTGGACACGTCGATACCGACGCTTCGCTTACCGCGATTGGGATGCTCGATCAACGGGTGCCGGTCCGGGTCGAGCTGGAAGCCACCCATGTTGATGAAGCCACGCTGGGTGTCACCACGCACCGGATGCTCCACCTTGATAACGTCTGCGCCCCAGTCGGCGAGGATCGCCCCCGCTGCCGGAACGAACGTGAACTGAGCAACTTCGAGGACGCGAACGCCCTCCATCACCTTGATCAAGTGAGCCCTCTCCCGCGCTGTTGAAATAACGTACTGTAATTTTTACAGTTGATCGTCCCGCAGTGTCCGATTGTACGAGGTGCAGGTGAGCGACGTCGAAGAACGGACCGAGACCAGCGTCGAGCTGGGCAGTCGGGCAGCGAAGCGCGCGGAATCCCGGATGCTGATCGACGGTGAGCTGGTGGCGGCGGCCACCGGCGAAGAGTTCGACAACGTCAGCCCGGCCACCGGCCTGGTGTTGGGCACGACCAGCGCCGCCGACGCGCAGGACATGGACCGCGCCATCGCGGCCGCGCGGCGTGTCTTCGACGAGTCCGATTGGTCGACCAACCGCGCGCTGCGCAAGCGGTGTTTGGAACAGCTGCAGGCGGCGATCGAGGCGGACAAAGAAGACCTGCTTCCCATGCGGTCAATCTCGCTGCCGAGGGCGCGAGCATCATCGTGCTGGACATCTGCGCCGACCTAGCGGACAACGCCGATGAGTTCGTCGACGCCATGTCGGCCGACTACGGCACCCGCCCGGCGACAGGATCGTTGTTCACCGAGGTGCTCGGCATGATTTCGGTGATCGAGCACACCAGATCCCATGTGCCCCAATGGATGCGCGCTACCAAGCTGATGCGCGCGGCTCGCCTTGTCGGGCTGAGGGCCGAGGTCCAACCCACGCCGTTGGGCGTGGTCGGAATCATCGGCCCGTGGAACTACCCGCTCCAGCTCGTCGTGTTGCCCGCCTCGGCCGCGTTTGCGGCGGGCAATCGGGTGATGATCAAGATGTCCGAGATCACGCCAAGGACAGCGGAGCTGATTAGCTCGACGGCGCCGAAGTACTTCGACCCGACCGAACTCGACATCGTCACCGGCGGGCCAGACGTCTCCGCGGCCTTCTCAGGGCTGCCATTCGACCATCTGTTCTTCACTGGTTCGCCGTCGGTAGGCGCACTGGTGCAACAGGCCGCGGCGCAAAACCTCGTCCCGGTGACGCTCGAGTTGGGCGGTAAGAATCCGGTGGTGGTGTCGCCCGACGCCGACATCAATCGCTCCGCATCGCGGATCGCGCAGGCACGCATGATCAACGGCGGGCAGGTATGCATCTGCCCCGATTACGTTTTCGTGCCCGATGATCGCCTCGACACGTTCGTCGACATCGCCCGCGAGACGTTGCGCGCGATGTTCCCGTCGATCATCGCCAACGACGACTACTGTTCCTCGGTGAACGACGCCAACTTCGACCGCGTCGTCGGGCTGATCGACGATGCGCGGGCCAACGGAGCCACCGTCGAAACCATCGCTCCCGCAGGGGGAGTCACTTCCGGACCGCGCCACCCGCAAGATCGCGCCAACGATCGTGCGGGACATCGACGGGCAGATGAAGATCGCCAACGAAGAGATCTTCGGCCCCGTCCTGGTCGTCAGACCGTACTCGGCGCTGACGGAAGTCATCGACCACATCAACCAGCGGCCTGCGCCGCTCGTGGCGTACTGGTACGGACCCGACGATGACGACTTCCGGCGCTTCGTTGCCCACACCCGCAGTGGCGGCGTGGCGCGCAATGACTTTGGGGCGCAGATGATTCCGTCGGCCGCCCCGTTCGGCGGGGTGGGCCGCAGCGGGATGGGCGCCTACCACGGAAAGGCCGGCTTCGACGCATTCAGCCACTACCGGACCGTGGTGGGCACCGACCTGCCGTTCTCGATCACTGGCCGGGCCGCACCGCCGTTCAGCCGTTCAACCCGCCTCGGTGCAAGTGTGGCGTTGTGGATCGCGCGCAACCGCACGCGGCGCAGGCTCTACCGATAGCCGAGATCAGACTTACGACACGCAAAACCGCCGTTTGGCGTACCGGAATCTTATTTCGCGCCTACCCGGCCACCGCCTGTTCGCGGGCCCAGCGGTAGTCGGCCTTACCGGCCGGACTGCGCTCGATGACTGGCCGGAACACGACCGCCTTGGGCAGCTTGTGCCGCGCGATCGAGCCTGCAGCGTGGTCGATCAGTTCCTGGGCATCGGCGCTCGCGCCGTCGACGAGCGCTACGATCGCCACGACCTCCTGGCCCCACCGCTCGCTCGGCCGACCCGAGACGACCACGTCGGCCACTGCCGGATGCGACGCGATCGCCGTCTCGACCTCCTCGACGAAGATCTTCTCGCCGCCGGAGTTGATGCACACCGAGTCGCGGCCCAGCAGCTCGATCGCACCGTCGGCGAGATGACGCGCCCGATCGCCGGGCACCGAGTACCGCACACCGTCGATAACGGGGAACGTCGCCGCCGTCTTGGCCGCATCTCCCTTGTAGCCCAACGGCACATAGCCGCGTTGGGCAAGCCAGCCGATGCCATCGTGGCCCGGCTCAAGGATCGCGCTGAGGTCCTCGGCCGCCACGAACGTGTCCGGGCCCGCATTGAACTTCCCGGTCGCGACCGCGCCAGACGCGGACATGTCGGTCATCTGTGCGCCGGTCTCCGAGGAACCCACGCTGTCGACGACGATCAGGCCGGGCTTGACGTCGATGAGGCGTTGTTTGGCGGTCGGTGTCAGCAGCGCCCCGCCATTGGCCACCACCGCCAACGACGACAGGTCGGACGTACCGCTTTCGAGGGCCGTAGCGAGTGGTCGGGCCATCGCGTCACCGACGACGGTCACCGCCATGACCTTTTCCCGCTCGATCGTGCGGACGACCTCGTCGGCGTCGAACCGGTCGGTGACGGTGGAAAACACCACGGACTGGCCCGTGGTCATCGCCGTCATTACCGCCCACTGTGCCGCACCGTGCATCAGCGGAGGCAGGATCATCAGCCTGGATTCCGGCGCTTCCGCAACGCGTTTGGCGATGTCTTCGTAGGAGTTGGCAAGTTCGCCCGTGTAGAGGCTGCGGCCGCCGAACGACGTCATGAAGATGTCGTGTTGGCGCCACAGCACACCCTTGGGCATGCCCGTTGTGCCGCCCGTGTAGAGGACATACAGGTCGTCGGGTGACGGTTCATCCGGCGGCAGTACGGCAACACCCGACCCGACGATCGACTCGTAGTCCACGGCGCCGTGCACCAGATCGTTGCCCGATCCGTCGGCGATCTGGATCAGCACGCGCAGCTTGGGAAGTTGTCGAAGCACGTCGTTGACCCGCGGCGCAAACGTCGCGTGATAGATCAGCGCGGTCGCTCCGGAGTCGGCGAGCAGGTAATGCAACTCGTTCTTGACGTAGCGGTAGTTGACGTTGAACGGCGCCACCCGAGCCCGCCAGGCCCCGAGCATGGCTTCGACGTACTCGGGCCCGTTGTATGCGTAGATGCCCAGCAGGTCCTGGCCGACCTCGTGACCGCGGAGCGTTGACCGCTCGGTTTTGCATCCCAATCCGCGCGAATGGAGGTATGCCGCGAGCCGGTTGGCCCGCTCGACTACCTGGGCGTATGTATAGCGGCGCTTGCCTCGGATGATGAATTCCCGATCGCCGATCACGGCCGCAACAGTGTCTGCGGCGGCCGGGACGGTGAACTGTGTCGCGGATTCGGACATCGTGCCTCTCAGGGCTGGTGGGGCAGCAGCTTGATCATCAGACCGCTGGCCTCGGATAGTACGTTGCCGTGGGCGTCGGTCATCGTCGCCGTGACGAACGTTTTTCGCCCGTCCACAGAGTCGATCCACGCCCGCGACACCAGCGGCTCATCGGTGGGGGTGATCTTGCGGTAGTCCACATGCAGGTAAGCGGTCCGGCTGTCGGGGCGACCCGCCGCGGAGACGACCATGCCGAAGTGCCAGTCGTAGAACAGCGGAATTACCCCGCCGTGGACTGCGCTGTTGCCGCCGACATGGAAGCGGCTGAAGTGCCCCTGCATCGTGACCTCGTCGAGTCCCGACTCCGCGACCTGCCACGGCGGCATCAGGGGGTGGCCGTTGCCGGGAAGGTGACGGGCACGCCCGGCCGGTGCCACGCCCGCCGGTGCCTTGTGCTCCTCCAGGCGCGCGCAGATGTCTTCGATGAGTTCGGCCGTGTCGTTCCACAGTGTTGCGTCGGGGTTCGTGGACACGGCGATGTCCTGCAGTCGGCGCACCGCCGCGATGAATCGGGCCATCTCAGGCGTCGCGTCAACCGGTTGGATCCTTGCGAATTCGCGGATTTCGTTGTCGGTGTCGGTCATGACTGTTTCCACGCCTCGATGAGGTCGGCGGTCGTCGTGATCGTCGCCAGCAGTGACAGCGTGTTGTCGATGATCGACGTTGCATAGTCGGCGGGTATGCCGGCGACCGCATCCCGCGGAACGACGACAGGTCGGGCATCTCCCACTGCGGCTCCTTGCCGTCCGGCTGGTGCCAGACGAACACGCAGCCGTACTGATCGCGGACCGGGTACACCCGTAGCCGCAGTGCGCGATTCGGCCGGTCCGGCTGGTACGGGATGTAGCGGTTTGTGCCGTCGGGACCCCAACGCCAGCCGTGGAACGGGCACTCGACGCAGTCCCCGACGACCTTGCCGCCGTGGCCGATGTGAGCGCCGAGATGCCTGCAGTGCCCCGACAACACGTGCAGCTCGCCCGACTCGTCGCGGTAGGCCACGAGATCCTCGCCGAAATACCGCAGTGGGCGCACCTCGCTCGCGGGGAATTCGGCCTGTCTCTTATACACATCTCCGAGCCCACGAGACAAGTTCTA
>JBKOYU010000434.1:0-2058 GCA_046725575.1 Actinomycetota bacterium
CAGCGGTGATCCGCCGTACCCGACAGTTTCGTCACAGTGACTTATTGACGCTGAATCACACTGTGGCGCAGCTCCTTTCGACTGCCTGACGGACCACCTCAGACGCGGTGGTGTCGGCCCATTCGAGCATCGGACGGCAGACCGCGGGAATCGATCTCGACTAGATCTGGATCGCTGTCCGTTCTCATTTGATCTGATCGCGCCGCGTAGCCGGCCTGGGACTAAGAGATGAGGGCGGTCACGATCGCCGCGGTCTCGCGCAGCGCGGCTGCGCCGATGGTGCCGATTGGTTCGTCGAGCGCAGCGCTAGGAAGCCACTGCACGAGTTCCGGTAGAACCGTGCCTTCGGGTTGCTCGACTGCGACGACCATCGCCATGGCGTCGTCCGGCAGCCGGCCGGGAATGAACGGGCAGGTGATCACACGTCCGGTGGCGGCGGCGAGATGGATCGCGTTGGACAGAACAGCCACGTAGAGCTCGTGGGCGCTGTCGCGGCGTGGTGCGATGTCGCCGGGAGTGATCACAAGCCCGCGGCCCGGTTCGCCTGGTACACCTTCTGTGCGTAGGCGTCGATGTCGAGCGCCGGGACGGTTCGGGTCGTGTAGTTCTGCAGCGCAACACGCAGATGCTCGTTGCGGAGGGCCTGCTCAATCATCTCCGACCGATTTAAGCCGGCGGCCCTGGCGTCCGCGTCGGTCGCGGCGAGCACGGTCGCGTCGACAGTCACCGAGATCTTCTCTTTCGCCATACCAATTATCCTACCTATCGTGCTACTGTGTGTCGCCGACGGGCCGGCCGTTACCTCGGATCCAGTGGCAAAACCCAGGTCGCGTGCCTCTGGTCAATTGGGCAACGGACAAGTAGGTGCGACCCAACCAAGTCGCCCGAAGAAGTCAGTCGATTGCCTGAGCCGACGCACGAGAGATGACGTCAGCGCAGGCAAGCCGGCAGCAATCGATCCGATTACGCCGGTGCGGGGACCACGTCCGAGCACTATGTCACTGTGACGCTTTTGGCGCCGGTCGCACGCGCGATGGGTTGCCGGACAAGGGTTCTGCCATCCCCCACGCGACCCAACCCGCGTTGGATTCATCGATAATCGATAGATAGTCCAAAGCAAGACTGACATATCCAATGTGCAAGTCCGGCACTATGATAACACTCGATAGCATGAAACATGGTGCAGTACAGACGATTTGAATGACAATAGATATTATGTCAAGTGGTCGGGAGATATCCTGTGCGACAAGGTAATTCGTGCGCCGATTGTCCGTTCCAGGTTTAGTTGGCAGTTTTCCAGTTGATCGTGACAAGCTACGACGTGTCGGCTGGTGTCCGGAAATATATGGCATACCTTCTCATTTGGTGTTTCGGCCCGAGGTTCGGCCGACATCGTCTGGAGGCTTGCTGTGGGTTCGGTACTGAACGAGTCGTTGCCGGTGAATTCGACTGACCGGACTCGTGTGTTGCTGCAACCTGCTCCGATTCATCGACCTACCGGACCTTGTGATCGACGACAGCTGGGACGACTACGGAATCCGGCCTGCCACGTACGGCCCCAACGGTTCTGAACGTATCGGGGTGTCGACCGGGCTCTAGAGGTCCAAGACGATTCGCAGCGCCGCGTCGACGCGGCGCATCTCGTCGACGCTGAGATATCCGACGCGCTTTCCGAGTCGGCTCGGGTCGACCGCCGCGGTCTGTTCGGCAAGCACCCGCGTGACGCGGCCAGCGATCTCCACCTCGGGCCGAAAGCTCGCGGCCCTGGCTGCAGTGGACGTCGGCGCCACCAGCCATGTCGACAGCGGTAGCTGATCGGATTGGACCACAACGGCGTAGCGGGAGCCGGACTGTTCATGGCCGCGGCTCCCCCGCGGAGCGTGCAACCGAAAGACCTCACCACGCACGCAGCGTCTCCATGTCGCGAAGCACCTGCATCGCCTCGGCGCGGTCGACCTCATCCGCAGCGAGCTTCTCCGCCTCCGCACGAATCGTCGCGGCTGCCTTGCGTCGTGCGGCATCGATGAGGGCTGTTCGAACAGCCGTGGATACGGGTGT
>JBKOYU010001072.1:0-3511 GCA_046725575.1 Actinomycetota bacterium
GCGCTCGCCGTTGTCTCCGGCCGACAAACAATGCCCGGCATTTGAGCGGCCCAGATCATGCCGATTCGTCCCCGGGATTCATAGTGTTGCCGGTCACAGAGGTAGCCCGGTTTCGGAGGGAATTACATGGACTTGTCGGTCTTGCCAGATCAGCGCGCGACGCACGATCCGCTGGGGCAGGCGGTTGCCGACGACATCAGCGACCTGAACAACGCCGAGTTTCTCGACGCAGTCAAGCGTGCCGCCGCGATCCTGCGCAGCCGCGGCGTGTCCGCGGGGGATGTGGTGGCGATCAAGCTGCCGAACACGGTGCAGTTCGTGGTGTCGCTGTTCGCCGCGTGGCGGTTGGGTGCCGCGGTCACACCGGTCAACCCCGCGTTGTCGCCGCAAGAGGTCCGCTATCAGCTTGCCGACGCCGGTGCCAAGGTGCTGATCGCCGACGAGTTGCACCAGTGCGAGCCGGCTCAGACCGACGCCAGTCGGGGCAACGACGCCTCGCTGGCGTTGCTGATCTACACCAGCGGAACCACCGGCCGCCCCAAGGGCGTCATGCTCGACCACGCGAACCTGAAGGCCATGTGCCGCAGCGTCATTGAGGGCTTCAGGTTGACCCGCGACGACCACAGCCTCTTGATACTGCCGCTGTTTCACGTCAACGGGATCGTCGTCGGGACGCTGTCGCCGTTGCTGGCCGGTGGCCGGGCGACGGTAGCCGGGCGCTTCGACCCGAAGACATTCTTTGCAGCACTCGAGCAGAGCCGTGCCACCTATTTCTCCGCCGTACCAACGATTTACACGATGTTGTGCGGGCTTCCCGACGATGTGCAACCGGACACGTCATCGGTGCGGTTCGCGATCTGCGGAGCCGCGCCGGCCAGCGTCGAGCTGCTCGAACGATTCGAATCGCGCTACGGCATCCCCATCATGGAGGGCTACGGGCTGTCTGAGGGAACATGCGCCAGCGCGGTCAACCCGCTGGACGGTCCCCGCAAACCGGGGACGGTAGGACTGCCGTTGCCCGGGCAGACCATCCGGATCGTCGATGAGGCGGGCCGCCTGGTTCCCGACGGTGAGGCAGGCGAGGTTGTCATCAAGGGCGCCAACGTGATGCGTGGCTACCTGAACCGACCGGAGGAGACCGCAAGGACCGTCATCGACGGCTGGCTGCATACCGGCGACATCGGACGCTTCGACGAGGACGGCTACCTTGTTCTGGTCGATCGCGCCAAGGACATGATCATCCGCGGTGGCGAGAACATCTACCCGCGCGAGATCGAGGCCGTCGTCCACCATCTGCCGCAGATCGCCGAGGCCGCCGTCATCGGGCGACCGAACGCCACCTACGGCGAGGAGCCGGTCCTGTTCGTCTCCACCCTCCCGGACGCGACCGTCACCCCAGCGGCGATTCGCCATCACATCGCCGGGCAGCTCGCGAAATTCAAACGGCCAGCCGACATCACGATCCTTGACGACCTGCCCAGGAACCCCGTCGGCAAGATCGACAAACCCGCATTGCGTCGGCTGCTGGCCGACTCACTGGTCACCACATCCACAGACGGGAGCTGATCATGAGTTTCACGAAGCCGGAGTTCCCCCCGGTCGATCCAGACACCTTCTTGGCCAAGCCGCTGATGGAACGGATGCGCTTCCTTACCCAGCATTGGACCGATAACGGCTTCGGGTCTCCGCGCATGGTGCATGCGATCTACATCGCGAAGCTCGTGTTCTTCTACGCCCTCGGTGGCGTGATCGTCGCAACGGTGACGTCGGGTCTGCCGGCGTTCTGGCATGTCGCGGAGTGGTGGAACCAGCCGATCGTTTACCAGAAAGCGGTCCTGTGGACGGTGCTGCTCGAGGCGATCGGTATCGCCGGGTCATGGGGTCCGCTGGCCGGCAAGGTCAAGCCGATGACGGGCGGCATCCTGTTTTGGATCCGTTCAGGCACCATCCGGTTGCGGCCGTGGAAGTGGGTGCCGTTCACCGACGGTGACCGCCGCACGTGGTTCGACGGGATCCTCTACTTCGCACTGCTGATTAGCGTCGCCGTCCCGCTGCTGGCCTCCGGAGTGCACAGCGACTCGTTGTCACAAGCTTTGCCGCACAACACATCCGGGCTCGTTGACCCGACGCTGCTGATTGCACCGATCGTGTTGTTGGTGTTCAACGGCCTTCGCGACAAGACCGTCTTCCTCGCCGCGCGAGGTGAGCAGTATCTGCCGGCGCTGGTCTTCTTCACCGTGCTGCCGTTCGTGGACATGATCATCGCGCTGAAGCTGTTGATCGTCGTGGTGTGGGTCGGTGCCGGCGTGTCGAAGTTCGGCAAACACTTCGCCAACGTCATCCCGCCGATGGTCAGCAACAGCCCCTGTATGCCGTTCAAGTGGGTCAAGCGGGCGCATTACCGCGACTTCCCGCGCGACCTGCGGCCATCGCGGGCCGCCCACTTCATGGCCCACGTGCTCGGCACCACCGTGGAGATCGCCGCGCCGCTGGTGCTGTTGTTCTCGACGAACAAGGGGATGACGGTGGCGGCCGTGATCGTCATGGTCGCCTTCCACCTGTTCATCATCTCGACGTTCCCGCTGGCCGTTCCGCTGGAGTGGAACGTGCTGTTCGCCTACGCGTCGATCTTCTTGTTCCTCGGCTTCCCGGCCTGGCACGGATACGCCGTGTCGAACATGTCTTCGCCGTGGCTGACGGCGACGATCGTGGCGGCGCTGGTCGTCTTCCCGATCCTGGGCAATGTGCGCCCGGACAAGGTGTCGTTCCTGCCGTCGATGCGCCAGTACGCCGGCAACTGGGCGTCCGCCGTGTGGGCGTTCGCTCCGGGGGCGGAGTCGAAGCTGAACAACGTCACGCGCAGCGCCAGAAACCAGATCGACCAGTTCATCGCCTTCGGATACGAACCGCAGTGGGCCGAAATCACCTTGCAGCGCGCCATCGCCTGGCGTTCGATGCACAGCCAGGGCCGTGGACTGTTTTCGGTGCTGGTGAGGACGCTGCCCGACATCGACACCCGCACCGTGCGGGAGGCCGAATTCGTCTGCAACTCGTTGATCGGGTTCAACTTCGGCGACGGGCACCTGCACAACGAGGACCTCATCGTCGCGGTGCAGCGGCAAGCGGGATTCGAGCCGGGTGAACTGGTCGTCGTCTGGGTGGAGTCGCAGGCCTGGGGGAGCAAGGTGCAGCACTACAAGGTCATCGACGCGGCCCTCGGCGTGATCGAACGCGGCACCTGGAAGGTGGCCGACGCGGTCAAGGAGCAGCCGTGGCTGCCCAACGGCCCAATCCCCACCCACGTGACGTGGTCGCTGGCCGGCACGCGTCAGCCGAAACCCCCGTACCCTGCAGTGGTATGAGCACGGCGACCGTCGTCGGCGCCGGGCCCAACGGCCTGGCCGCCGCGGTCACCCTCGCCAAGGCAGGCGTGGATGTGACCGTGCTGGAAGCCGCCGACGAGATCGGCGGGGGCACCCGCACCAGCGAGGCGATTCTTCCAGGCCTGCTG
>JBKOYU010000736.1:0-1784 GCA_046725575.1 Actinomycetota bacterium
GGTCGTGCAGCAGTTGACCTAGCCCCATCAAGGCGCCACCGGCGACGGCAAGCGCGAGCACCGGATCGTCCACGGTGAATCGGCCCGCACGCGTAGCGGTCTCAATATCGCGCAGGGCGCGCGGCGCGAGCCCACGATCGGCGGAGATCAACGTCAACCCGGTGTTGAGAAGCACATGGGACATCTCTGGGCGTCGCCTGAACAGTTGCCCGACTAGCCGGAAACTTCGGGCGAAAGTCTCCGCGGGATCCTCGCCTTCGCCGGTGAGCTTGTCCAGTATCGCGCCGATGTCGTCGAGCACCTCGTTGATCGCATCCTCGAACAGCTGCTCCTTGCTGTCGAAGTGGTTGTAGAACGAACCCATCCCTACATCCGCGGCCTGGGTGATCTCGAGCACCGGCACGTTGAGTTTGCCGGCCGCGACAAAGGTCTGCGCGGCGCGAATGAGTGCCGCGCGGGTGCGCATCTTGCGCCGTTCCAGGCGGTTGTCGGCGACTGGTTGCGCCTCAGTCATGAGCCGATGTTAGCAGGAAAGCATCAATATTGAGAAATTCGTCAGAAAGACTTGACGGCAGGGGACTCAATAAGTGACGATATCGTCAGTCAACCGAGGAGACGTCGTGGACACACATGTCGACGCACACAAAGACCTGCACAGCGAAGAGGGTGCCCTGCGCGGAGAGCACCCCGGGCGCTCCCGCAACCCCCTGATCAAAGTCCGCGATCTGGCATGGCTGGAATTCGAGAAACCAGATCTGGTCCGCGCGGAAGCCTTCGCGCGGGCGTTCGGCTTCACCACAGTGCTGCACACTGCAGACGAGCTTCACCTTCGCGGAACGGACGCCGGCTCGACGTGCGTAGTCGTCCGTCGCGGAACGCATTCGCGGTTCGTGGGCCCAGCGTTCGCCGCACAGGACACGGCCGACGTCGAGCGGCTCGCCAGCGCGACCGGGAGGACGACCCGCACGCTGCCAGAGGCCACCGGCGGCGTCGCGGTAGAACTGACCGACCCCAGCGGGATTCCGGTCCGCGTCGTCGCCGGGATGCACGAGTTGGCCGAGCTGCCCGCACAACAGCCGCACACCTTCAACTTCGGGCACGAGTTGCGCCGCACCAACGCCACCCAGCGCCCGCCGCGCAAACCCGCCCGGGTCCAGAGGTTGGGTCATGTCGTGCTGCAGAGCACCATGTACATGCGCTCGCTCGACTGGTACCTGGACCACTTCGGCCTGATTGTCAGCGACTTCCTGTACTACCCGGGACAACGCGACCGCGGCCCGGCGATGAGCTTCATCCGCTGCGACCGGGGGTCCACCCCCACCGACCACCACACACTCGCGATGGTGTTGGGTCCGTCGAATCGCTATGTGCATTCCGCCTATCAGGTGTGCGACCTGGACGCGATAGCGGCCGGCGGTGAATACCTGCGCGAATTGGGATACAAGCGGTCGTGGGGGATCGGCAGGCACATCCAGGGCAGCCAGATCTTCGACTACTGGCGCGACCCCGATGGGTTCTTGGTCGAGCACTTCAGCGACGGCGACATGTTCGACAACACGCTCGAGCCCGGCTGGGCGCCGTTGACGGCGTCAGGGCTTGCCCAATGGGGCCCGCCTGCCACCAAAGATTTCCTCGGGATGGCTCCCGGCAAGGAAGCAGTTCGCGAACTGCGGTCGATGCTGACCGCGATCCGTGACGACAACGAATTCGACATCACCCGCCTGCGGGGACTCCTGAAAGTGGCACGCTCATGACTGTTTCCATCTATCGCACCTCCGACGCCT
>JBKOYU010001045.1:0-2879 GCA_046725575.1 Actinomycetota bacterium
GTGTACAGGCCGAAGTGCCACACCTGCTGCCGTTGCCTGAATCGCTTGTACAGCATGGCCGCGTCATACATATTCACACCGTCGATGAAGTCCTTGCGGACATAGGTGAACACCAGCCGACTCCCCGCGGGGGCCACCTGCAACGCACCCAGCGTGGCCCGAACCGCGTCCTCCGTCAGATACTGCGTCACACCTTCCCAGATGAAGAACGTGCGCGCCTCGGTACGATAACCGTGTTCGGTCAGCGCCCCGATTAGGTCGTCGCGCTCGAAATCCAAGGGCACCAAGTGAACTGAGGCGGGCACTGCACCGATCGCCCGCTGTACGGCTCCCTTCTTGCGCTCGATGTTGACCGGAAGGTCGACCTCGAAGACCGGAATGTCGGACCGACGCGCGAGGCGGTAGGCCCTGGTGTCCATGCCCGCACCAAGATCGACGACGGCGTCGATGCTGCCCAGGGCCTCGTTCAGCTTGTCGTCGATATAGCGCTTACGGCACGTGATGAGTGTCCACGAGCCGGGCACCGCCCGCTCACCGGCCGATATCGTCAGGCGACGCATCAGTGGCCACCGTATCGCGCGAACGAGCGCGCGCTGGCGTGCAGGCAAGATCGACAGCGCAAGGTCGTCGTCGACCAACCGGCGCTGCTGCGGCTCGTACTGCTCGATGGCCGCCTGCACCATCGGGCCGAAGGCGGTCTGCGCAGCGGGATTTCGAGCCACGGTCAGCGCTTGTTCGCGAGTCCAGCGTCCACCGGCAGCGTGATGCCCGTGACGTAACGGGCCTCGTCGGAGACCAGCCACGCGACCGCGGCGGCGATGTCCTCGGGTTCGACGGCGTCCACTGGCATGGCATTGCCCAAATCGACCGGGGTTTCAGACTCGGCGACGAACCGCTCCAGCCATGCCCGGGTGTGCTCGTTGTTGATCATCGGCGTGTTCACTCCGGTCGGATGAATCGAGTTGACCCGAATATTGTGCGGCGCAAGATGATTGGCGTAAATGCGCATCAGTCCGACCACTCCGTGCTTGGCTGCGGTATAGCCGATGGAGCCGGGGTCGTCGCTACCGATGCCGATCAGGCCGGCGGCCGAACTGATCAGCACGATCGACCCGCCATCGCCCTGCTCGACCATCGTGCCCTTCGCGACCTCGACCGTGTGGTGCACGCCGGTGAGGTTGACGTCGATGACGTCCTGCCAGCCGTCGGCACCCGACTCCATCGGCGCGATACCGGCGTTGGCGACGACGATGTCGAGTCGGCCGAACTCGTCCAGCCCGGCCTGCAACGCGGTGGCCAACGACGCCTGATCGCGAACATCGGCTTCGCGCGCGACGATTCGCGCGCCGGTGTCTTCGACGAGCTTGACCGTCGCGGCCAGATCGTCGACGGTGGCCAACGGATAAGGCACCGAGGCGATCTGGTCGCAGATATCGACCGCGATGATGTTCGCGCCGTCTGACGCTAACCGGACCGCCTCCGCTCGGCCCTGACCACGGGCCGCGCCGGTGATGAACGCGACTTTGCCTGCGAGCGAAGCCATCAGGGACGCAACTGACCCTTGGCCGGGTCGCCCGCGACGACGGGTTGCAGCATCTTGATGTCCGGTGCGCCGTCGAGAAGCTCGCCGACCGTTCCGAACAGAGTGGCGACCGCGGGCGCGGTGCTGTGTGTCTTCAGCGCATCCGCGTCGGCCCACTGTTCGACGAAAACGAAGGTTCCGTTGGCCTCGTGCAGCGAGTAGAGATCGCAACCGGGTTCGGAGTGCACCGCCTCGATGGCCTGCTTACACGCGTCTCGGACCGCGTCCACCGACTCGGGCTTGGCTTTCATGGTTGCGACGACAGTGACGGGCATGGGACTCCTCGCTGAGTACGGCTGGACGGATGCCTAGCCTACCTACGAGTTTCCGTATCGGTCAGGCCACGTCGACCCATATCGTCATGCCCACCGCCCCGACCGCGAGCACGGCGAGCAGGACGGTGTCGACCGTGCCCAACCGCGTCCTTTCGGTCCTGCCGACGCGCAGTTCCCTGGCGCACCGTAGAGCCCCACGCGGGCCCAATTGAGACCTTTCTGTGACCCGTGTGGCAGATGGTGAATATGGGGCCTGTGCGACTAGGCTTGGGACCATGCCTAGTAAGACCGCCGCCCGATCCGGTGCCCGTTCGAGCAGGTCAAAGGCCAGCTCGCGGGGCGGGTCCCGCTCAGCGCGACCCTCGGCGCCCCGCCGCAAGCCGGCTCGACGCCACAACCCGTCGGCGATCTCGTCCGCAGGGGCGACCGTCGGGCGCGGTGTTCGCGCGGGCTGGCTGATGCTGGCCAGAGGCGCCGGGTCCACCGCACGATCCGTCGGCCGCGCCCGTGACCTGGAGCCCGGCCACCGCCGCGACGGCATCGCACTGGCGCTGCTGGGCATCGCCGTGGTGATCGCCGCCAGCTCCTGGTTCGACGCCGCGCGTCCCGTCGGCCAGTGGATCGACTCGTCCCTTCGCCTTTTGATCGGATCGGCCGGCGTCCTCGTGCCCATCGTGCTCGCCGCGATCGCCGTGGTGCTGATGCGCACCGAACCAGACCCAGAAGCGCGGCCGCGACTCATCCTCGGCGCCGCGATGATCACGCTGCCCACTCTCGGGCTGTGGCACCTCTGGGCGGGTTCACCGATGGACTCGACCGGGCGCCAGCACGCCGCGGGATTCCTCGGTTTCGCCATCGGCGGTCCGCTGTCGGATGGGCTGACCGCCTGGATCGCAGCGCCGCTGCTGTTCATCGGCGCGCTGTTCGGCCTGCTGCTGGTGACCGGCACGACCATTCGCGAGGTGCCCTCGACCGTGCAGCGGATGTTCTCCGCGCGTGCATTCCGCGGCGCGGTCTACGAC
>JBKOYU010000589.1:0-2998 GCA_046725575.1 Actinomycetota bacterium
ACGTCAGGTCGCTCGCTTCGATCGCTACGTCGGTACCGGTGCCCATGGCAAGCCCAAGATCGGCTTGTGCCAGCGCAGCCGCGTCGTTGACCCCGTCGCCGACCATGGCAACCACGTTGCCGTCGGCCTGCAGGTGCTTGATGGTCTCCACCTTGTCCTGCGGCAGCACCTCGGCGATGACGCGATCGATGCCGACCTGCCGGGCGATCGCGCGCGCCGCGGCTTCGTTGTCGCCGGTCAACATGATCGGCGTCAGGCCCAACGCGCGCAGTTGACGGATCGCGTCGGTAGACGTCGGTTTGACCGCGTCGGCAACGACCAGCACCGCCCGGGCCTTGCCGTCCCACCCCACGGCGACGGCCGTTCTGCCCTCGGATTCGGCGTCGCGCATCGCCTGAATGAGGTTGTCCGGCAGGCGCTGTGACCAGTCGTCGAGGAGCCGCTGCCGGCCGACGATCACCGCGTGGCCGTCCACCACGCCCTGGACACCAAGCCCCTCCAGATTGGTGAAGCCTTCCACGCTCGGAAGGTCGCCGACCTTGTCGCGCGCTCCGACGGCGATCGCCTTGGCGATGGGATGCTCCGAGGCGTCCTCAAGTGCGCCGGCCAACCGCAACACCTCGTCGGGCTGCTCGTCGGCGGCCGTGAGCACGTCGAGGAGGGTCATGGTTCCCGTCGTGACCGTGCCGGTCTTGTCGAGCACGATCGTGTCGATACGCCGGGTGGACTCAAGCACTTCGGGACCTTTGATGAGGATGCCGAGCTGGGCGCCTCGACCGGTGCCGACCATCAATGCGGTCGGTGTGGCCAGGCCGAGGGCGCACGGGCAGGCGATGATCAGCACCGCGACGGCCGCCGTCAATGCCGCGCTGACCGATCCCCCTGTGCCGATCCAGAATCCAAGGGTCGCCACCGACAGCGCGATGACGATCGGCACGAAGATCCCGGAGACCCTGTCGGCCAGGCGTTGTGCCTGCGCCTTACCGGTCTGCGCTTCCTCGACGAGCTTGGCCATCTGTGCTAGCTGGGTGTCCGAGCCGATCCGGTTGGCGCGCACGACAAGCCGTCCGCCCGCGTTGACGGTGGCGCCGACCACGTGGTCGTCCGGCCCGACCTCCACCGGCACGGATTCGCCCGTGAGCATCGACGCGTCCACTGCCGAGTTGCCCTCGATCACGACGCCGTCGGTGGCGATCTTCTCGCCCGGCCGGACGACGAACTCGTCGCCCACGGCGAGCTGTTCGATCGGAATCCGTTGCTCCACACCATTTCTTCGGACGGCGACGTCCTTGGCGCCCAGTTCGAGCAGTGCGCGCAACGCGGCGCCGGCGCGGCGCTTGGCACGTGCCTCGAAGTATCGGCCGGCCAGGATGAACGTCGTGACGCCCGCGGCGACCTCGAAGTAGATGTTGCTCGTGCCGTCGGTGGGCGAGATGGTCAGCTCGAACGGGTGTGTCATTCCGGGCATTCCGGCGGTGCCCCAGAACAACGCGTAGATGGACCAGCCGAAGGCGGCGATCGTGCCCATCGAGATGAGCGTGTCCATGGTCGCCGTGCCGTGCCGCAGGTTGGCCCACGCGGCCTGGTGGAACGGCCAAGCGCCCCACACGACGACCGGCGCGGCCAGAGTCAGCGACAGCCACTGCCAGTTAGTGAACTGTAGGGCCGGGATCATCGCCATAGCGATCACCGGCACCGTGAGCACCAGCGAGATCAACAACCGCCGTCGCAGCGATGCCGCGGGATCGTCGTCGGCCTCCGATTCAGCCTCGGGTTCCTCGGTTTTTGGCTTCGGCAGCTCAGCGCTGTAGCCCGCCTGTTCGATCGTCTGCACGAGCTGATCGGCCGATAGGTCGCCGACGTATTCGACACGGGCCTTCTCGGTTGCGAAGTTGACCGTCGCCGTCACGCCGTCGATCTTGTTGAGTTTCTTTTCGATCCGAGCGGCGCAGGACGCGCACGTCATTCCGCCGATTTGCAGTTCGACGTTGCCCGTAGTCATCGTGCGCTCCTCGTCAGTGGCCATGTCCGGATTCGGCCGGCGGCGCCGTTGGATTCGGCGATTGCGGCCTGCCATCCACGGAAACGGTGAACTCAGCCGTCCGCACTACGTTCTGGTGTTTGAAGTCGAGGAACAGCCGGTAGTCGCCGTCGCTCGGAATCGTGCTGTGGAAGCCGATCTCGGGTCCTGCCGGCGTGACGCCGTCACCCGGCTCGCCCATCGGGTGAACGTGCAGATACGCAAGGTCGGAAGCACGCAACGCAACCAGGTGACCATATGCACCCAGGTACGGCTGCAGGTCGGTGACCGGCTTGCCGCCGCGGGTGACCGAGAACGTCAACATCGATGGCTCGTTGGCCTTCGGACTGCCGTCGAGCTTCACGGTGAAGCCATCGACGGTGGCCGTCGTCGCGGGAGCCGGCAATGGCTGCGGGTCGTAGGAGCCGGCGACGTGCACATCCGCACCGAGTGTCAGCGCCGCACTGCCCGCGGGGATGAAGTCGGCGAACACGCGGTAGTCGCCGGCGCTGAGATCGACTGGGACGGTCCAGGTTCCAGCCCTGTCCATAGTCGGATGCACGTGCTGGAAGCCAGCCGTATCGCGGCGAACGACAATCAGATGCAACTGCTTCTCGTGATTGTCGACGTACTGAGTCACCGGAGCGCCGGTTGCGTCAGTGATCCGAAACTGCACCGGCACTTGCTTACTGGCATCGACCCGCGTTTGCGCGAGCCTGAGTGTGTAACCGTTCTCGGTGGATGACAGTCCCGCGGGAAGGTCGGCGGCCGGCGCGGACACCTCTGAGGATTGCGAGTGAGTGGTGGCCCCCACTGCGGGATCGGGGCCAAGGGTCGCCCCGACTCCCAGGGCGGCGACAAACACTACCGCGAGGCCGAGGATGAATCCGGCGATTTTCTGCGGTGCGGTCACGGCGTCTCCCTTTGTCGTGTTCAGCTGGCGAGCTGGTAGCCGGCGTCTTCGACGGCGTTCTGGAT
>JBKOYU010000208.1:0-8364 GCA_046725575.1 Actinomycetota bacterium
CCAGGCCCGCACCATCCGCATCCCGGTGCACATGGTCGAGGTGATCAACAAGCTCGGCCGCATCCAGCGCGAGCTGCTGCAGGACCTGGGCCGCGAGCCCACGCCCGAAGAGCTGGCCAAGGAAATGGACATCACGCCGGAGAAGGTGCTGGAGATCCAGCAATACGCGCGTGAGCCGATCTCACTGGACCAGACCATCGGCGACGAGGGCGATTCGCAGCTCGGCGATTTCATCGAAGACTCGGAGGCGGTCGTCGCGGTCGACGCGGTGAGCTTCACGCTGCTGCAGGATCAGCTGCAGTCGGTGCTGGAGACGCTGTCCGAGCGCGAGGCGGGCGTGGTGCGGCTGCGCTTCGGGCTCACCGACGGTCAGCCCCGCACGCTCGACGAGATCGGCCAGGTGTACGGCGTCACCCGCGAGCGCATCCGGCAGATCGAGTCCAAGACGATGTCAAAGTTGCGGCACCCCAGCCGTTCTCAGGTGCTGCGCGACTACCTGGACTAATCGGCCGCTCCTGGAAAGCGTTCTACCGGAACGGTCTTCGTCGGACATCGGCCTGCTGATCGACCTCGAGATGCTGGTCGCCGTCGGCGGCAAGGAGCGCACCCACGCCGAGTGGGCGAATCTGTTGGGCCGCGCTGGCTTCCGGCTGGACCGTGTGGTGGGTACGGCCACCCCGGTGTCGATCATCGAGGCAACACCGGCCTAATCGCGCTGCGAATCACGCCACCCCAGGGCCTCTTTCAGCTCGGTGAGGTCGTAGCCGTCGCTGGCCAGTACTGACACGTGGAACATCGTCACCCCGGCATTGACGAAGCGATCGGCATCATCGGGGTTCGTCCACGCCACCGCCCGCTCGATTTCCTGATGGTCCCGCCCGATCCGCTGGGCGTTGTCGACGACGATGTCGTTCTTGCGCAGATAGGTTTCCACGTCAGCGTGGACATGCCAGATATCTGCGAATCGCGCGACGGTAGGCAGTGTCTTTTTCTCGCCTCCCCCGCCGATGAGGATCGGAATCCTGCGTACCGGCGGTGGCAGCAGCTTGGGCAACCGGTTCTCGATGCGCTCGAGGGCATCGACGAATACGGCGTGGCGTGACGACGCGGTGCCGAACTCGTAGCCGTACTCGGTGTAGTCGGACTCATACCAGCCGGCACCGAGCCCGAGGATCAATCGCCCACCGCTGATGTGATCGACGGTGCGGGCCATGTCGGCCACCAGATCGGGATTGCGAAACCCGGCACCGCCAACGAGCAGCCCAATCTCCGCGCTGCTGGTGATTTCAGCCCACGACGCAAGCGCGGTCCAACTTTCGAAGTTAGGCAGTTGCGGATGATTCTCGTCGACAACCGGCCGACCGTCGACTATGCCGCTGATCGCCGGCACGACGAAGTGGTCATAGCCGAGCAGGACGTCGACGCCGGCGTCTTCGGCGCGCAGCACTGTGTCGCGCCACGCGGCGTAGCTCGGTGCGCCGCCCGGCGGAATCTGAACGGCGATGCGGATGTCGCGGGACATGGTTCTCCTGTCGTCGAGTACAAACTTTCTGACTCGACACAGGCACCGAATATTCCCTGCCGCTCAGCGCTTCTTCTCGCGGACCTTATACGTCGAGGGCCACGACTCTCGAGTTTCGTCTCCCACCAGCGGAACACCCTTGCTTCCGATCCTGATGTCGTACGGCTCCTTGCCTGCGCCGACTTCGCGGTTGGCGTGTTCGGTGGCGAGGTAGATCAACTGATCGATCTCGGCTTCGGCGAACGCGACGAACGTGGTCTTGCGGACGATGTCCTCCGGCGGCGGGGCCATCCGCTCGGGCAGGATGCGCGACGCCAGCGCCGCCAGGCCCAGCAGCGAGAACGGGATGACCCAGTAGCAGACGAACGACAGCGGGGTCTTGGTGTCGAGGATCGTCGCGTCGCCCTGCACGATGGGCGGGATCGCCGACGACACCGTCATACCCGCGAACGCGGCGACCCAGATCCACGTCAACAGCGCGGTGATCTTTTGGAACAGTTCCGTCTCGACGACTTCTTTGGGCTGGTCGACTTCGGCGAACTCACGCACGAACGGCCTGCCGACGAGCACACCGATCAACGCCACCAGGAAGATCCCGGCGTTGCTCAGCGGCTGGATCCAGCGCTCCATGAACGACTGGCTCAGCGTGAAGGTCAGCACCGCCAGGATCAAAAACGTTGCGACGGCGCCGATTTCGAGCGTGCGCCCCGGCGCGCCTCGGACCCGGCCGATCACGAAAGACAGCACGGCGACCGCGAGCGCAACTAACACGGCCGCCGCGAAAGGGACGTTGCCGACAAGCACCCAATAGACGATCCACGGCGCGAAGCCCAACAGAATGCCCACGAAGGGTCAGTCTAGGTTGTCAGTCAACGCCGGAACTGTAAACCTCTTGCACGGACGATATCCGCGGATAGTTTGAACTGATGCCGCAGCGCCGCACCGTGTCCTCGGGTTCGGAGTACGAGCCTGTTGTCGGCTATTCGCGCGCGGTGCGCACGGGCCCGTATATCGCGGTGGCAGGCACCACCGGCGTGGGCAGCGATATCGCTGCTCAAACACGGGATGCGTTGCGGCGCATCGGAATTGCGTTGCAGGAGGCGGGCGGGTCGCTCTCCGACGTGATGAGGACGCGGATCTACGTGACCGATATCTCGCTGTGGCAGGAAGTCGGCGCTGTACATGCTGAGGTGTTCGGCGAGATACGACCGGTTGCCACCATGGTCGAGGTATCGGCGCTCATCTCGCCCGACCTGCTGGTCGAGATCGAGGTCGACGCGTACCTCGACACCTAGCCAGACAGCGGAGCGAACCGGCCGTCCTCGTCGGGCCGGTAGGGCGTGACGTTTATCACAGCATCGGTGGGCAATGGCCCATACAAATGCGGGAAAACCATGGCATCAGGGTCGGTGGCGACACCGGGTTCCCAGCGGATGGGCGAGGTCAGGCGTGCGGGGTCGATGCGCAACAGCACTAAATCGGAGCGGCCAGCGTAGAGCCGATTGGCCGGCAGATGCACCTGTTCGGGGGTCGACAGGTGCACGAAGCCGCTCACATCCAGGGACTCTGGGCGATGCTCCCCGCGGGCCTGTGCTGAGCGCCATTCGTCGTTGCTGCACAGATGGACCAAGACGCTCGGGGATGGATGCATACCGCCAGCCTGCACCGCTCGCAAATCGACGAAAGCGTGAGACACGACACACCCGTAAAGCCCCGGGGAACAAGGCCGGAACCGAAAACGTCTGAGAGAGTGGATGTACTCGAAGCATTACGGAGGTGGCCATGAACGCAACGCTCATCAGTCCCGAACTGACCAGGGCTGACCGCTGCGACCGTTGTGGTGCTGCCGCCCGTGTACGCGCGAAGCTTCCGTCGGGTGCGGAGTTGCTGTTCTGCCAGCACCACGCCAATGAGCACGAGGCCAAGCTGGTCGAACTGGCAGCCGTTATCGAAGTCAGCCCGCTGGAGGCATAGCAGCCGACACGGCAGCCGCCGGGCTGGGCAGGACCACCTTTCGTCAGGAATGCTGGACTGGTCATGGATGACCAGTCCCAGCCGTTACCACTGCCGCCGTCGCGTCACCACATCTGGCACATCGCGCGGCGGACGTTGGCGAAGAGCTGGGATGACTCGATCTTTTCGGAGTCCGCGCAGGCGGCGTTCTGGTGTGCGCTGTCCCTGCCGCCCCTTCTGCTGGGAATGCTGGGCAGTCTGGCCTACGTCGCACCGATGTTCGGTCCGGACACGCTGGCGACGATTCAGGAGCAGTTGATCAGCACGGCTGGCCGCTTCTTTTCCTCCAACGTCGTCAGCGAGATCATCGAGCCGACGGTTAGCGACATCGTCAAGGGCGCCCGCGGTGAGGTGGTGTCGCTGGGCTTCGTGATCTCGCTGTGGGCGGGCTCCTCAGCCATCTCGGCGTTCGTCGACTCGATCACCGAGGCTCATGATCAGACGCCGCTGCGCCATCCCGTCCGTCAGCGGTTCTACGCGCTGGGCCTGTACGTGGCGATGTTGGTCGGGGCGATCTTCACCGCCCCACTCATCGCTTTGGGTCCGCGCAAAATCGCCGAATACCTCCCCGACAGCTGGGACAACGTCCTCGCCTTCGGGTACTACCCGGTGCTGTTCTTGGCGCTTATCGTGGCGATGAACATCCTCTATCGGGTGTCCCTGCCGAAACCGCTGCCGTCACACCGGCTGCTGCTCGGGTCGGTCCTCGCGACCGTCGTGTTCCTGATCGCCACGTTCGGGCTGCGCTTCTATCTGACGTGGATCACCGCCACCGGCTACACCTACGGCGCGCTTGCGACGCCGATCGCATTCTTGTTGTTCGCCTTTTTCCTCGGCTTCGCGATCATGCTGGGCGCCGAGCTGAATGCCGCAATCCAAGAGGAATGGCCGGCGCCCGTCACCCACGCGAAACGCTTCCGGTGGTGGTTGGAGGAAAAGGCCGAGTCACTCAACGGGAACGGCCCCGTGGCCGCGCAGCCCGCGGCCACCACCGCCGACGGCGACGTTACGTCTTGAGCTTCTCGTAGATCCGCTTGCACTCCGGACACACCGGCGAGCCCGGCTTGGCCGCCCGCGTCACCGGAAACACCTCGCCGCACAGCGCGACAACGTGCGTACCCATGACGGCACTTTCGGCGATCTTGTCCTTCTTGACGTAGTGGAAGTACTTCGGGATATCGCTATCGGTCCCGTCGTCGACGCGTTCGTCGGTGTCGGTGCGCTCGATCGTCTGGGTTCGCATGTGACCATTTTGCCTATAACAAATGCGACGCGTACAGCGGACGACGAGTGTGGAACCATGGAGGTATGAAACACGGCCAAGAGCTGAGTTTCGACGACGACGGCAGACCCGTCCTGATCACCCGCGCAGCGGCACCCTACGAGGAGCAGCACCGCGAGCGCGTGCGCAAATACCTGACGCTGATGTTCTGGCGCATCCCGGCGCTGATCCTCGCCGCGGTCGCGTACGGCATTTGGGAGAACGGGCTCATCTCGCTGGCGATCATTCTCATATCGGTACCGCTGCCCTGGATGGCCGTGCTGATCGCCAACGACCGCCCGCCGCGGAGGGCGGAGGAGCCGCGGCGCTACGACTCGCGCCGCCGGATACCGCTGTTCCCCACGGCCGAACGGCCCGCTCTGGAGCGCAGCGCACACCCGGCGCCGCAACCGGACGGCGGCGAGCCGTCGCGCGATGTTCCCAGCTGAGGAAGTTCTGGCTCTATTCTCAGCACTTTCTCAGGTCGACTGCGGATAACCGCAGATCAGAAGGTGTGAACCGGCCGACGGGCGGGAACTCTTAGCGGCACGTGGGCGTTGTAGCTCATGACAGTTCGACCCGATCAGGAGGCCGTCATGGCAAATGCCACCACCACCCGCGTCGACTCCGACCTGGACGCCCAAAGTCCGGCCGCTGACCTCGTGCGCGTGTACTTGAACGGCATTGGCAAAACGGCCTTGCTCAATGCCGCCGATGAGGTCGAACTCGCAAAGCGCATCGAGGCAGGGCTTTACGCGCAGCATCTGCTGGAAACGCGGAAGCGATTGGGCGAGAACCGCAAACGTGATCTTGCTGCGGTCGTCCGCGACGGCGAAGCCGCCCGGCGCCATCTGCTGGAGGCCAACCTTCGACTGGTGGTGTCGCTGGCGAAGCGCTACACCGGCCGCGGCATGCCGCTGCTGGACCTGATCCAGGAGGGCAATCTGGGTCTGATCCGCGCGATGGAGAAGTTCGACTACAGCAAGGGCTTCAAGTTTTCGACGTATGCCACGTGGTGGATCCGTCAGGCGATCACCCGCGGCATGGCCGACCAGAGCCGCACCATCCGGCTGCCGGTCCACCTGGTCGAGCAGGTGAACAAGCTAGCCAGGATCAAGCGTGAGATGCATCAGAACCTCGGCCGTGAGGCCACCGACGAGGAGCTGGCCGCTGAATCGGGCATTCCGGTGGACAAGATCACCGACCTCCTTGAGCACAGCCGCGACCCGGTGAGCCTGGACATGCCTGTCGGTAGCGACGAGGAAGCCCCGCTGGGCGACTTCATCGAGGACGCCGAGGCGATGTCGGCCGAGAACGCGGTGATCTCCGAGCTGCTGCACACCGACATTCGCCACGTGCTGGCGACGCTCGACGAGCGCGAGCAGCAAGTCATCCGGCTGCGGTTCGGCCTCGACGACGGTCAGCCGCGCACCCTCGATCAGATCGGCAAGCTGTTCGGCTTGTCCCGGGAGCGCGTGCGCCAGATCGAACGCGAGGTGATGGCCAAGCTGCGCAACGGCGAGCGCGCCGACCGCCTGCGGTCGTACGCAAGCTAGTTAGCGATACATGGACCCTCCCGTTGCACGCGGGGGCCCACCGGTCGACCGGCGGGGGTCCATGATGTCCGGGGCGCCGATGTTGCGGCCCAGTTTTCCCAGCTTGACCGGTAGACTCGGGCGTGACGGAGGGTTGCCTAATGAACGATCTTGTCGATACCACCGAGATGTACCTGCGGACCATCTACGACCTCGAAGAAGAGGGCGTAGTGCCGCTGCGTGCCCGCATCGCCGAGCGGCTCGAGCAGAGTGGCCCCACCGTCAGCCAGACCGTGTCACGGATGGAGCGCGACGGGCTGCTGCACGTCGCCGGCGACCGCCATTTGGAACTGACCGACAAGGGCCGCGCCCTCGCCATCTCCGTGATGCGCAAGCATCGCCTCGCCGAGCGGCTGCTGGTCGACGTGATCGGGCTGCCGTGGGAAGAAGTGCACGCCGAGGCATGCCGGTGGGAGCACGTGATGAGCGAGGACGTCGAGCGCCGGCTGGTGCAGGTGCTCAACAATCCGACCACTTCGCCGTTCGGTAATCCCATCCCCGGCCTGTCCGAGCTCGGCGTGGGAGATGACCTCGCTGGAGCGGACGCCAACCTGGTGCGGCTCACCGAGTTGCCGTCGGGCATGCCCGTCGCGGTCGTGGTGCGGCAGCTCACCGAACATGTCCAGGGCGACGCCGAATTGATCGCGAAGCTCAAGGACGCCGGCGTGGTGCCCAATGCCAGGGTGACCGTCGAGGCCAACGACCACGGCGGCGTCGTGATCGTGATCCCCGGTCACGAACAGGTGGAGCTGCCCCACCACATGGCGCACGCGGTGAAGGTCGAAAAGGTCTGAGCCGCATCGCTTATCCGGCCCTCCGCCCGAATGCCCGCATCGGCGGTAACTGCACGCCGAGCCGATCGGCCAGTCGGTAGCCCGTGATCGCCAGATCGCGGATCTTCTCGGGCCGCAGCCCCGACTGCAGCGCAGTGTCCAGCATGCCGGCCATGCGGTGCGTCGGGTCGCCACGCAGCGCCGCCTCCAGCGACACCCCGGCCAGCGGGCCGTCGCCGCGCGCGTAGGCCGAGAACGCCAGCAGCACGAGGGCCTCGGCCCGCCACGGCTCCGGCAGGGTGCGCGACAGCAGGGCCCACAGCGACTCGGCCTGTCCGGCGCTCTCGCCGACCGCCAACGCGTAGAGGGTATCCCGCACTCGCAGGTCGGTCAGCGCCCACGCCAGCCGGACCAGTTCGTCGTCGCCGAGTTCCGCAGCGTCGGCCACCCGCGCGGCCGCGGCGATGGCGGCTTCGATGTCGGCGCGCGCCGCCTCGTCCGGCCGCTCCGCCGAATCTGGTTTGCAATTCCCGATGACCTCGGCGAGCGCGCCGGTTCGGACAGGGTCGCTCACTTCGATCACTTCCTGCAGCTCGGCGCGCCGGGCATACAGCCGCCGGCCGTCCAGGACCGCGGCCACGGCCAGTGGCGACGCCGACGGGTCGTCGACGGTGCCTGCGTTGCCGCAGCCGTCGGCGCAATGCCACCGCCCGCCTGCCGCGACCCGGTCGACGACGTGCACCGCGAGTAGTTCGATCCCGCGTTGGGCCAGCGCGGTCGTCAGCAGGTCGGCCAGTTCGCGGTGTCCGTCGTTACACATCCGGCAGTTAAACCCGTCCTCGTCGACCACCACCGCGATCGCCGAATCGGGCCTGGCCGCGGCGGCGACGTCGGCGACGTGATCCAGCGAGTGCACGAGTTCGTCCGAAAGGTCAACGCGCATAACACATCCCATTTCTCCGCGGTCGACGGTGACGAGGACGAGGGATTTCTCCGGCACGAAGCCGAGCACTGCGGGCAGGGCGGCGATCAGGACGCCTGGCCGGTTGAGGTGAAAGTCGGGCGGTTGCGATGTCGTCATGACCGTCAACCTCGCAACGGGCACCGCCATATTCCGCCTCAAAGGGCGCCAACCGCGGGCGCCTGGGGATGAATTCGCGACTGGGGACAAGCGACGGGCAGCCAATTGGCCGGCCGCAC
>JBKOYU010001079.1:0-5572 GCA_046725575.1 Actinomycetota bacterium
CCGCTGTACCACGCGCCGATCCGGTCGGCGGACGCGATCGCGTTGACGGCCCGACGCCGATTCATCGGCGATCTGACCGCATTCGGTTTGCCGCTGTCTGACGAGCGGCCGTTCGGCAGATTGGCCCGGCTCGGCGCCGTCCCGTCGCTCGTCGACCTCGAGGTGATCGACGCGATCCGCGACGGCTCGATCGAAGTCGTGGCTGCTGTCGAGGGCTTCGACGGCGACGATGTCCGGCTGGCCGACGGTCGTCGACTCGGCGCCGACGTGGTGGTCTGCGCGACCGGATATCGCAACGGGCTCGACGCGATGGTGGGCCACCTCGGCGTGCTCGACGAGCGTGGCGAACCCCGCGCCAACGGCGATCGCCCGGTGGCCGCCGGTTTGTGGTTCATCGGGTTCAGTAGGCGTCCAGCGCTGATCGGCTATACGGGAACGCAGTCGCGCCGGCTGGCCCGCAAGATCGCGAACGGCTATCCGCGGTACTCCGACTCCAGCACGAGGTCCGGGACAAGCGTCTGATACTCGCCGTGGGTCTTGTACTCGACCGTGTCGAAGAGCTTGCCCTGCTGCTGGTTCATGAATTCGCGGTACGGCGGCGAGCCCGGAATCAGGATGTTGTCGGCGACCACGACGGACCCCCGGTGCAGCCAGCCACGGTCGAGGATGCTTTGTAGGTCGGGGAGGTAGGCGGCCTTGTCGTGATCGATGAACAGCAGGTCCAGCTTCCCGGCGGTGAAGCCGTGCTCGTTCGCCAGAGCGTCGAGCGTGCGGCCGCCGTCGCCGATCGTGCCGACCACACAGGTGATCCGGTCGGCGACGCCTGCATGCGCCCAAATGCGCTGCGCCACTTCGGCATTGGCGGCCGACAGCTCGACGGAGAACACCTCGGCCGATGGAGCGGCGCGGGCGATCCGCAGCGAGCCGTAGCCGCAGTAGGTGCCCAGCTCTAGCGCCAGGGCGGGGTTGGCGCGGCGGACGGCCGCGTCGAGCAGCTCGCCCTTTTCGTCCCCGACGTTGATCAAGAACGACTTCTCATATGCGAACTGGTCGACCTTGGCGATCACGTCGTCGATGTCGCCTTGACGCGCGTTGGCGACCACATAGTCGGCGGCGGCTGCCTCTCGTCCGTCGCCGATCTGGCCGGTCTTGGTGATGTTGCGGGCCCCGATCGCCAGCCGCCAGAACGACCAGCGCAGGTACGGCACCCGCTGCTTCAGGCTCATGGTCGTCAGCCTATTCGGACGGGCAGGTCGATTGGGTTGCGCGTTGCCCGCGGGTCTGCCAGACCAGGCAGGCGCGCACCGTTAAACTTGCCCGGATGTTCGGAATGCCAGTGGGGTGCCTGACCAGCGACGGTCGGGCATGACCGACGAAGGGGGCGGCGCCGAACTCGGTTTGACGGGCCGACCGCCGCGGACCATTCCCGAGCCCAAGCCGAAGACGGTGCATGGCCCGGCCAAGGTCATCGCGATGTGCAACCAGAAGGGCGGCGTCGGAAAGACGACGTCAACCATCAACCTGGGTGCCAGCCTGGCCGAGTATGGCCGCCGGGTGCTGCTGGTGGACCTCGATCCGCAGGGCGCGCTGTCGGCGGGGCTGGGGGTGCCGCACTACGAGCTGGATCACACGATCCACAACCTGCTGGTCGAGCCGCGGGTGTCGATCGACGACGTGCTGATCCACACCCGGGTCAAGCACATGGACCTGGTGCCCAGCAATATCGACCTGTCGGCGGCGGAGATCCAGCTGGTCAACGAGGTGGGCCGGGAGCAGTCGCTGGCTCGCTCGCTGTACCCGGTGCTGGACCGCTACGACTACGTGCTGATCGACTGCCAGCCGTCGCTCGGCTTGCTCACCGTGAATGGGCTCGCCTGCAGCGACGGCGTGATCATCCCCACCGAATGCGAGTACTTCTCGCTGCGCGGTCTGGCGCTGCTGACCGACACCGTCGACAAGGTGCACGACCGGTTGAACCCGAAGCTTTCCATCAGCGGGATCCTGGTCACCCGCTACGACCCACGCACCGTCAACTCGCGCGAAGTGATGGCCCGAGTCATGGAGAGGTTCGGCGACTTGGTGTTCGACACCGTCATCACCCGCACGGTGCGTTTCCCCGAGACCAGCGTGGCCGGCGAGCCGATCACCACGTGGGCGCCGAAATCCGGTGCCGCCGAGGCATATCGGTCGTTGGCGCGCGAGGTCATCGACCGGTTCGGCGCGTGAACACGGAAATACAGCCGGAGGAGCAGACCCACCAGAGCGGCTTCCAGGTCCGGCTGAGCAATTTCGAGGGGCCGTTCGATCTGCTGCTGCAGCTGATCTTCGCGCACCGCCTCGACGTCACCGAGGTCGCGCTGCATCAGGTGACCGACGACTTCATCGCGTACACCAAGGCGATCGGCCCGCAGATGGAGCTCGAGGAGACGACGGCCTTCCTCGTCGTCGCGGCCACCCTGCTGGACCTCAAGGCCGCGCGGCTGCTGCCCGCCGGTGAGGTGCACGACGAGGAGGACCTCGCGCTGCTCGAGGTCCGTGACCTGCTGTTCGCGCGGCTGCTGCAGTACCGGGCGTTCAAGCACGTCGCGGAGATGTTCGCCGAGCTCGAGGCCGCGGCGCTGCGCAGTTATCCGCGGTCGGTGTCGCTGGAGAAGCGCTACGAGGAGCTGCTGCCCGAGGTGATGCTGGGCGTCGACGCCGAGAGCTTCGCGCAGATTGCCGCGGCGGCGTTCACTCCGCGGCCGGTGCCGACAGTGGGCACCGAGCACCTGCACCAGGTGATCGTGTCGGTGCAGGAGCAGGTCGGCAATCTGATGAACCTGCTCGAGCGCCGTGGCATCGGGCAGTGGGCGTCGTTTTCCGAGCTGGTGGCCGACTGTGGGGCACCGATAGAGATCGTGGGCCGCTTCCTGGCGCTGCTCGAGCTGTATCGAGCGCGGGCGGTAGCATTCGACCAATCAGAACCGCTTGGTGTGCTCCAGGTTTCGTGGACCGGAGAACGGCCAACCAACGATCACCTGGCAACCGAGGATGCGGTGGAAGTAGAAGACGCTGATGACTGACGACATTCCCACGGACGTTCCCACGGATCTGGACCTGGGCATCGACGTCGCGACCGCACCGGAGCTGGAGGACTCCGAACTCGGCGCGGCGCTCGAAGCGCTGCTGCTGGTGGTGGACAGCCCGGTGACGGTGGAGCAGCTCGCCGTCGCGACCGAGCAGCCGGCCTACCGGGTGGCGGCCAAGCTTCAGCTGATGGCCGAGGAGCTCACCGCTCGCGAGAGCGGCATCGATCTGCGGGAAGCCGGCGGCGGCTGGCGGATGTACACCCGGGCCCGGTTCGCGCCCTACGTGGAGCGGCTGCTGCTCGACGGCGCCCGATCCAAGCTGACCCGGGCGGCGCTGGAGACGCTGGCGGTGGTGGCGTACCGGCAGCCGGTGACGCGGGCGCGGGTGAGCGCGGTGCGCGGCGTGAACGTGGACGCGGTGATGCGCACACTGCTGGCGCGCGGGCTGATCACCGAGGCCGGCACCGATCCCGACACCGGCGCGGTGACGTTCGCGACGACCGAACTGTTCCTGGAACGACTGGGCTTGACGTCGCTGTCTGACCTGCCTGACATCGCTCCGCTGCTGCCCGACGTCGACGTCATCGACGACCTGAGCGAATCCCTCGGCGAGGAGCCACGTTTCATGAAGCTCAGCGGTGCGCACGCGGCCGAGGCGCCGATGTCATTCGACGTAGACCAGGAGTGAGATGGCTGACTCCGAGGGCGTGCGTCTGCAGAAAGTGTTGTCGCAGGCCGGAATTGCGTCGCGTCGCGTCGCTGAGAAGATGATCCTCGACGGCCGGGTTGAGGTCGACGACCGAGTGGTCACCGAGCTGGGTACGCGCGTGAACCCGGACGTCTCGGTGATCCGCGTCGACGGCGCCCGCGTCACCGTCGACGACACGCTGGTCCATCTGGCGATCAACAAGCCGCGGGGAATGCATTCGACGATGTCCGACGACCGCGGCCGGCCGTGCATCGGCGACCTGGTCGAGCATCGGGTGCGGGGCAACAAGAAGCTGTTTCACGTCGGGCGACTCGACGCCGACACCGAAGGGCTGATGCTGCTGACCAACGACGGCGAGCTGGCCCACCGGTTGATGCATCCGTCGTTCGAGGTGCCCAAGACGTATCTGGCGACGGTCGAAGGCTCGGTGCCGCGGGGCTTGGGCCGCAAGCTGCGCGCCGGGGTCGAATTGGACGACGGGCCAGCGCATGTCGACGATTTCGCGCTGGTGGACAAGGTGCCGGGCAAGACGCTGGTGCGGGTGACGCTGCACGAGGGCCGCAAACGTATCGTGCGGCGGCTGCTGGCGGCGGTCGGGCATCCGGTGCAGGAGCTGGTGCGCACCGACATCGGCTCGGTGGCGCTCGGCGACCAACGGCCCGGCAGCATCCGGGTGTTGAGCCGCAAGGAGATCGGGGAGTTGTACAAGGCGGTGGGCCTGTGAGCTCCTCGCTGGTAATCGCGGTCGACGGACCCGCAGGCACCGGAAAGTCGTCGGTGTCACGGGGTTTGGCTCGGTCATTGGGCGCACGCTATCTGGATACGGGCGCGATGTACCGGATCGTGACGCTGGCGGTGTTGCGGGCTGGGGTAGACCTGACTGACACGCCCGGCATCGAGGCAGCTGCGGCGGATGTCCCGCTGTCTGTGGGCTACGACCCGGACGAAGACCAGGCTTACCTTGACGCAGAAGATGTTTCGGCCGAGATCCGCGGCGACGAGGTGACCAAAGCCGTGTCAGCGGTGTCAGCGGTGCCCGCCGTGCGCGCGCGGTTGGTGGGATTGCAGCGCGAACTCGCGGCGGGCCCAGGCAACGTCGTGGTCGAGGGCCGCGACATCGGTACCGTCGTGCTGCCCAGCGCCGATGTGAAGATCTTCCTGACAGCGTCGGCTGAGGAACGCGCGCGGCGGCGCAACGACCAGAACATCGCATCCGGGCTGGGCGACGACTACGAGGCCGTGCTGGCCGACGTGAAGCGGCGCGACCATCTGGATTCGACTCGGGCGGTGTCACCGTTGCGCGCAGCCGACGACGCATTGGTGGTCGACACCAGCGACATGACCGAGCCCGAAGTGGTCGCGCATCTGCTGGAACTCGTCAAGCAACGTGCCGGGGTATCGCGATGAGTGACGGCTCCTGGGCCGACGAAAGCGAATGGGAACTCGGCGCGGAAGAGGTCGCCGAGGCGATCGAGGAGGCTACGGCGCCGCCACCGGTGGTAGCTGTGGTGGGTCGCCCGAACGTCGGCAAGTCGACCTTGGTGAACCGGATCCTCGGCCGTCGCGAGGCCGTGGTGCAGGACGTGCCGGGTGTGACGCGGGACCGGGTGTCGTATGACGCGCTCTGGTCGGGGCGGCGGTTCGTTGTTCAGGACACCGGCGGATGGGAGCCTGACGCAAAGGGCTTGCAGCAGTTGGTGGCCGAGCAGGCGTCGGTGGCGATGCGCACCGCGGACGCGATCGTCTTCGTCGTCGATGCGACCGTCGGGGCGACATCGGCCGATGAGGCGGCGGC
>JBKOYU010000423.1:0-20446 GCA_046725575.1 Actinomycetota bacterium
TCCCTCTCTTCAGCGGATATCGTCCCTGGTCGCCCTAATTGCCTCGACTCCCGCTCGCTCCGGTCCTCGCTCGTTCCTCGCTGCGATCCTCACTCGCGCTCGTCTTCGGTCCTCAGCCGTTGACGGTCGCGAGCAGGTCTGGTTTCAGTGACATCAACTGCTGCCCCCAGTACGGCCACGCGTGATTGCCCGAAGGGGGAAGCACGAAGGTGCCGTTGCTCCCTCCGGCCTTGGCGTAGGCCTCCTGGAAATCCTTGTTGCTCCTGATGGCCATGCCCTCGAGGCTGTCGGCGTTGAAGGCCTGGTTCGGGTCGGCGCCCTCATCGAGCGGGGTGGAACCGCCTGGCGCACAGTAGATCCACAGCTGCGGCGCCGCTGCGCCTCCGGGTTGGAACTGCACGCGGATGTTGCGGCCCATCGCCGTGGAGTACACGTCGAGGTACTCGACGGACAGGCCTTCCCGCGAGAACGCGTTGGCCTTCGGAGGACCACCGACGGCGACCGCCAGCGCGGGAAGCATCAGCACCGCGGCCGCGGCCGCCAGCAGGCGACGACACCGATTTGGCACAGCGTTGACCACCGATGTCCGACGCATCTGCTGCTCTTACCGTCCGTTCACATGTCCGCGCCGTATGAACGGCGGTCTCGAAAGGGCTATCGCGCCAACATGGCTGCGGCGTTACCAAACTCTCAGAAAACCCCGTCAGCTAACAAATCGCGCAGGGCTACGGCCCCGTTGCCGGCATGCCAGTGTAAGGGGTGCCCATCGGCGCGGGCACCTCCAGTCCGCAGCGGACCAGTTCATACAGCGGCACCCGATCGATTCGATAGCTGGTGAATTCCGGCGCGTGCAATAGGTTTGACGCGAAGCGCCGCAAACCCATCGGACCACGGACCGAGTTCAGCATCGCGTCGGTCGCCGGGCATTTCAGCGCGGCCTCGGCCTGTGCCACCCAGTCCTGATCGAGGTAGGTCGGAATGAACGGCGGGATCTTCAGGAATGGGCCTTCGGCAACCGCCCAATCCGGGAACAGGTTTTTGTCGTGTCCGATGCGGCCGTCCACGAGCCGTGCGGTGTGCGCCGCCAACGGATTTGCCAGCCCGATCTGATCGACCACCCGCACGTCCAATCCGACATTCATGCCCGTCATGCCGAGGTTGGTGAAAAACACTGTGTGAGGACCCTTGTAGTCCTTCCTCACCTCGGGCGGCATATCCGGAGGGGGCGGTATCGCGGGCACCACGTCCCACCGGTCGTAGTTGCCTGACGGGAGTAGTAGCGCACCGTCGGGAGTGTTGTTCAGCGCGGTCAGGATCGCCCTCATCCGCGGGTAATCGAGATAGTCGGCGGCCGTCAGCGGATGTGCGTTGCCGGTGGCCTGCGAGTAGAACCGGCGTTCGTCGACGATGCCGGTGTAGGTGACGCGAGTGGCGTCAGCACCCATACCCGGCGAATTGGCTGCCCACAGTGACCAAACCGCCACCGCCAGCCACAGCACACCCGTCGCGCCGGCGAACAAATAGCCTGCGCCGCGGGGCATTCGGGCGCCGTCGGGCAACACCATCGGAATCACCGCCACCGGCGCCAGCAGACAGAACAACGGCGTCAGCAGCACCCGGCCGTGCATGAAGTCGCCGCCCTGACGGATCCAGTAGATGGCCTGAAGAAGGCCGCTGACGATCATGAAAATGACTACGGCGGAAGGACTTTGCACCCTGCGCGCCACCCAGCCATAGCCGGGCGGGGTGGCGCGACGGGTCCACCACGGCCGGCCACGGGTGACCAGCGCAACGAGGCCGAGGCCGACAAGCAGGATCGCGGGTGCCCAGAGCAGATAGGGGTGGTTGAAGTTGGCCAGATACACAAAGCCTTGGGCCCATTTGGATCCCGACGCATCTTTGGCGAGCGCGGTGCCGGGGTACAGCAGGCCGTAGTAGCCCATCCGGAAGATCTCGTAGCCGACCGGCACCAGGCCGCCCGCGACAATGATCAGCACGCGCCGCCGCCAGCCGCGCGCGGCGACAAGCATCATGATCAGCGCGAGCCCGCCGATGAGCGCCAACTCGGGGCGCACCAGCACACTCAACCCGGCGACGAAAGCCAGTGCGGCATCAAAGAATCGGCTTGTCACGTTGGTGGTGGGCAGCGGCAAAGGTGCGATGGGTGCTCTGCGCAGGGTTGGCGGTGCGCCCCTGCGCGGCGGTGGGGGCTGCTGCCGCGGGACGGGATAGGCGCGCAAGGCCTGCGACCAGCAGACCATCATCCACCACAGCAGGCCCAAATAGGCCAATACCAAACAGTTTTCGAGGCCGGAGGTGGCGAAATCGCGCGCGGGCGGCACCGCGATGTAGACCAGTGCACCGGCGGGTAGCAGCAACGCCCGCCGGCGGCGCAGGCTGGGTGCGTACAGCCGGCCAGTTCCCAGCATCAGGAACATCACGCCCAGCACGCTGAGCACCAGCGCGAGCCACAGCGCCACGAATTCCAGGCGCACCGGCCCGCCGACCCAGCCGCCGAGGGCGATCAGATAGGTCCACAGCGTCGAGGTGTTCGACTCGACGCGTTCGCCCACGTTGAAGACTGGGCCGTTGCCGGCCAACAGGTTTCGCACCGTGCGCAGCACGATCAGGCCATCGTCGGCGATCCAGCGGCGCTCCCAAGCGCCCCAGCCCCACAGCGCCGCGACCGCGACCACGCCGGCCCAGAGGCTGAGCCGGGCGGTCACGTCATAGGGAAACGCCGGCCAACGGGCCAGCCGGGCCGCCAGCGTGTAGCGGAGCCGCTCAGCTGAGGAAGAGGGCGGCACCAATGGTTCCGATCCACGCCACGGCGAGCAGCTGCAGGACCCGGTCCTTCAACGCGATCTCCTCCGGCTCGCCGGCGAGACCGCCGTCGACATCGACGGCATACCGGAGGATCGCGATCGTGAACGGGATGATCGTCACCGCGTACCAGGACGCGTAGTTGCCGTCGCGCTCGAAGGCCCACAGCCCGTAGCAGAGCACGGTCGCGGTCGCCGACAGCGTCCACACGAAGCGCAGGTAACTGGCCGTGTAGCTCTCCAGCGACTTGCGGATCTTGGCACCGGTCCGCTCGGCGAGCTGCAGTTCGGCGTAGCGCTTGCCACCCACCATGAACAACGAGGCGAACGTCATTCCCAGCAGGAACCATTGGGACAGCGGGATACTCGCCGCGGCGCCACCTGCAATCGCCCGGATCAGGTACGCCGACGCGACGATGCAGATGTCCAGCACCGGTTGGTGTTTGAGTCCGAAGCAGTAGGCCAGCTGCATTGCGATGTAGATGGCGATCACCACGGCCAGGTTCGGCGTGGCCAGGAAGGACACTGCCAGCGACGCGACGCCGAGCACCACAGCCACGCAGTAGGCCAGCCACTCGGGCACCACCCCCGCCGCGATCGGGCGGAAGCGTTTGGTCGGGTGCTGCCGGTCGGCCTCGACATCGCGGGCATCGTTGATGAGGTAGATCGAGGAGGCCGCGAGGCTGAATGCCACGAATGCGATCAGCGCCTTGATCGCGACATCTCCCACGTCGAACTTGACGTCGCTGCCGAACGCGGCCACGGGGGCGATCAACACAAGTAGGTTCTTCACCCACTGCCGGGGGCGGATCGCCTTCGCCAGACCCGTGACGATGTTGCGGGGCGGAGCGCCGACCGGTGCCGCTTCCTCGATCACCTGCGGTGTGCTGTTTTCTTTTGAGATGCTCATCCGTCTCCTCCAACCCGATCAGCGACGGCTCCGACTGTCTTGGCGACGACCGCCCCGACCGCGACGCCGGTGAGCACGTCGCTGGGGTAATGCACGCCAAGCACCAAGCGGGACAACGCCATCGGCGGTACCAACACCACGGGTAAGGGCATGCCCGTGGTGCGGGCCAGCAAGATCGACGCTGCGGTGGTCGAGGTGGCGTGCGCGGACGGGAAGCTCAACCGGCTCGGCGTGCCGACGTTGACGGCGACTGCCGGGTGATCCGGGCGTTCACGCTTGACCACCCGCTTGATGATCACCGCGGCGGCATGGGCGACGAACGCTCCCACGCCAGCGGCAAGCCACGCCCGGCGACGGGACGGCTGCAGCAGCGCGCCGAGTGCGGCAACCACCACCCAGCCGATGCTGTGCTCGCCGAAATGCGAGAGGGCACGCGCGCCGGCCAACACGCCGGGCTGGTCGGCCAGCGCCTGCTGAACGGCCACCAGCGCGGCTTCCTCGCCACGCTGGGCCCACGCGCGAAGCGCAGGGGAGATCCCCGCGGCGTCGTCGTCGCGGACAGGTTCAGCCATTGCCCGGCGACGATTCCAGTAACACCGTTTCCCACTTCTGCTTGCTGGACAGCACCGGCAGAGCCTCGCGGTAGACCTTGCGCATCTTGTTGAACTTGCGGGCGAGGCGTAATTGGCGCCGGAGCGAACCGCGAAGCAGCGCAAACATTTTCGCGCGGTCCCGTTGCCGATAGACCACGCCGCGGCCATCGGCGGTGGTGACGGTGACGCCGTCGACTTTGCACAGCGAGAACCACCTGGCGTCCTGCGTCGCCACGTTGATCTGCGGGCGCCGATGATGCTCGGGATCGTGCGACCTGAGCTGGTGGATGACGCCACGGGTCAGGCGCAGTGAGATCGCCAGTGGGCTGGTGGGGATCTTCACCTTCTTGCGCCACCGCTTGTCCGACGGCGTCGGTAGCGTGGTCGCACTCGGCAGCACCACCGCGTCGGGATATTCCTGGCGCATCTTGCGCACGTCGGGCAGCGCCGACTCCAGGATTGAGAAGATGTGCTCGGGCCCTGCCAGGAAGTCGTCCATCGCCTTGTTTTGGATCGCGACGGTCGAATACTCAAGACACAGCAGGTGTTTGCACGTCGCCTTCATATGGCTCGCGATCAGGCCACTGATGTTGCCGTCCCAGTGCATGGCCGCGACGACCAACCTGTTGCGCAGGTGGAAGTAGGCCTGCCAGTCGATCGCGTCGTCCTTATCGCTCCACGCCATATGCCAGATCGCCGTGCCGGGCAGCGTGACGGTGGGATAGCCGTGCTCACCCGCGCGCAACCCGTAGTCGGCGTCGTCCCACTTGATGAACAGCGGCAGCGGCTGGCCGAGTTCCTCGGCGACCTGCCGCGGGATCATGCACATCCACCAGCCGTTGTAGTCGACGTCGATGCGGCGGTGCAGAAGCCTGCTGCGGTACTGCTCTTCGTCGTTGAGCTTGTACTTGGCGAAGTTGTGGTCGTACTCGGTGTTGACCGCGTTGGTCCACATGAAGTTCTCTTGGTCGACCATCTCGCCCATCACGTGCAGGTGCGACGGCTCCTGCAGGTTGAGCATTTGACCGCCGACAAGCGTCGGCGTCTTGGCGAACCGGTTCATCGCCAACGCCCGCAGCACGGAGTCCGGCTCGATGCGGATGTCGTCGTCCATGAACAAAATCTGTTCACAGTCAGTGTTTTTCAGCGCCTCATACATCACCCGGCTGTAGCCGCCGGAGCCGCCTAGGTTGGGCTGATTGTGGATCGACAGCCGGTTGCCCAGCGGGGCGGCGGCCGCCGCGTAGCCGGGGTGGTCTACGGCCTTCTTGGTGCCCTGGTCCGACACGATGACCGCACCAATCACCTCGTCCACCAAGGGATCCGACGTCAACGCAGCGAGCGCGTTGACGCAGTCGGCCGGCCGGTTGAAGGTCGGGATGCCGACCGCGACGTTGGCCCGGCCCAGCGCGGGCACCGGCGCGTACCAACCTGCGCTGTGCATGGTGACCGTGGAATTGGTGGTGATGTCGAACCAGATCCAGCCACCGTCCTCGAACGGTGTCAGGTCGATCTCGAACTCGACAGCTGCCGGCTCACCGGAGTCGCCGCTGGAAACCGCGGCGCCGCCCACGGTGATCCGTGCGCCGGTGGCCTTGGACCGGTAGACGTCGACGCGGGCGCTACCGGTCAGCGCGACGCGCAGCACCACCGACTCGACCGTCGACCACCGCCGCCAGTAGCTCGCGGGAAAGGCGTTGAAGTACGTCGCGAACGAAACCTCGGACTCGGCACCGGTCTCGAGCGTGGTGCGGCTCGGCGGGTGCGCACGCCTGGCGTTGGTTTCCGATTCCTCTATATAGAGCTTGCGGACGTCGAGCGGCTCGCCAGGGCGCGGCAGGATGATGCGGGCGAGAAGACTGACGGCTTTGGAGTCCCCGGCGTCGAGCGCGCCGGACGGGATGTCACTCATGCGCTGGTGCTTTCGTCGTGAAGCGGCGCGCCGTCGCGGAGGTGCGGCGCGAGTGTGTTGTCGTACATGTTCAGTGCGCTGGCAATGGCCATGTGCATGTCGAGGTACTGGTAGGTGCCCAACCGGCCACCAAATAGCACCTTCGATGATGCCGTCTCCGCCCTCGCCCGCGCGCGGTAAGCCGCAAGCAGCGCCCGGTCGACTTCGGTGTTGATCGGATAGTAGGGCTCGTCGTCATTGTCGGCGAACCGCGAGTACTCCCGCATGACCACCGTCTTGTCGGTCGGATAGGGCCGCTCGGGGTGGAAGTGCCGGAACTCGTGGATGCGGGTGTAGGGCACGTCGAGGTCGCTGTAGTTCATCACCGGGGTGCCCTGGAAGTCACCGGTGTCGAGCACCTCGACCTCGAAATCCAAGGTGCGCCAACCGAGTCGACCCTCGGTGTAGTCGAAGTAGCGGTCCAGCGGTCCGGTGTACACGACAGGGGCGTCGGGGCTTCCGGCGCGCAGCCGGTCGCGCACGTCGAACCAGTCGGTATCCAGCCACACCTCGATGCGGTCGTCGGCCGCCATGTTCTTCAGCCAGGCGGTGTAGCCGTCGACCGGCAGGCCTTCGTACGTGTCGTTGAAGTAGCGGTTGTCGAAGGTGTAGCGCACCGGCAACCGCGTGATGTTGGCCGCCGGCAGCTCCTTGGGATCGGTCTGCCACTGCTTGGCGGTGTAATCCTTGATGAACGCCTCGTACAGCGGGCGCCCAATCAGCGAGATGGCCTTCTCCTCGAGGTTCTGCGCGTCGGCCGTCTCGATCTCGGCGGCCTGCTCCTTGATGAGCTGACGCGCTTCGTCGGGAGTGAAGTACTTGCCGAAGAACTGCGACACCAGGCCCAGGCCCATCGGCAACTGGTAGGCCTGCCCGTTGTGCAGCGCGAAGACGCGGTGCTGGTAGCCGGTGAAGTCGGTGAACTGGCGCGCGTAGTCCCACACCCGCTGGTTCGAGGTGTGGAACAGGTGTGCGCCGTACTTGTGCACCTCGATGCCGGTCTGCGGCTCGGGCTCGGAGTACGCGTTGCCACCGATGTGCGGGCGGCGCTCGACGACGAGAACACGCTTGTCCAGCTGCGTCGCCACGCGCTCGGCAATCGTCAGGCCGAAGAAACCGGACCCGACGACAAAGAGGTCAAAACGAGCGCTCATCGGCAGCAAGGGTATCCGACCGCGGCGGCCCGCCCCGAATCCGACGACGGTCAAAGGTTGCGATCGGCTCACAATTCCGTATCGCCACTTTAGTCCCAGTAATCACGTCAGTACCGTCGATCACGTTACTTCTTGGCCAGCTAGCCAAGTGCACCTACCAGACGTAGTCCATTTATTGAGGAGACTTCCGTGCCGAACCGACGTCGCCGCAGGCTTTCGACAGCCATGAGCGCGGTCGCCGCCCTGGCAGTCGCGAGTCCAGCAGCAGTAGTCGCCGTGTCCGACTTGTCCGAGAGCAGCAAGCCGCCGACCCAGCACCGCCAGTTCGTCCAGGCCGCGATGGTCACCGATCTGCCCAGCGAGTTGATGTCGGCGCTGTCGCAGGGCCTGTCGCAGTTCGGCATCAACCTGCCGCCAATGCCGACGAGTCTGCTCACCGGCTCGGGCTCGAGCACGCCGGCGACCTTGACGTCGCCGGGGCTGGGCACTGCCCCGTTGACCACACCAGGGTTGGGCACGCCGCCGCTGACCGCACCAGGGTTGGGCACGCCGCCGCTGACCACACCGAGCCTGGGTAACGCACCGTTGACGACGCCCGGCGTCGGCCTGCCGTCCGCGCCAGCCACGCTGCCCGACGCGACATTGACCAATCCAGCGCTCACGAACCCGGCGCTCACAAGCCCGGTCGGGACCCCCGCGGCCGGCGCGGTGCCGTCCGCGACCGGCTTGACGCCTGGACTGACCACCCCACCCGCTGACGCGAGCAGCCTAAGCCCGATCTCCAATGCGTCCGCCCTGCCCGCCCCGGGCGAGGTGCCGATCTCCAGCGCGGCGGCCCTGCCGGCCCTGAATGAGGTGCCGGGCACGTACCCGATCCTCGGCGATCCGTCGCTGGCGGCTGCGCCGGCGGCCACCAGCGGCAGCAGCGGGCTGCTCGGCGACTTGAGCAGCGCCGCCAGTCAGCTCGGCGCAGGACAGGCCATCGACCTGCTCAAGGGTGTTCTGATGCCGGCAATCATGTCGGCCGTCAAGCCGGCCGGCGCCCCGGCAGCGGATGCAGCCGCGGCGGCTACCTCGGCCATCCCGGCGGCGGCCGCGGCCCTTCCGGAAGGCGCTCCTGAAATCCCCGGGCCGGCAGCCTCTGCTATCCCAGGCCTCTAGGTCCTGCAACCTGCAACGGCACCGCAGAACTGCCTGCGGGCTCTGCGGTGCCGTTGCAGGTCGATCGGCGCGCCATTTAGTCGGACGACGATCAAGCGGCGAGGTACGAGCCGCGTTGAGGAGTACGACCATCGGACAAGTCGGTACAACTACCGTGTCGGAACACTGGTAACAACTGACACATACGTAACATCGGGCCGTGCCGCGCCGCCATCGACACGAATGCGGGTGCGGACCGCAGCGGTCCGTGTCCCGGCGCGATGTGCTGAAATTCGCTGCGGCGGCACCGCTTGTTCTCGGTTCGAGTACGGCCGCGGCGGCGCTGCTCAACCCGCCGCGGGCAGCAGCTGAGCCCCCCTGGCTACAGGCGCTCAACGCGCCCGGCCAGACGCCCAACATCTTCAGCCGCGCCGATTGGGGCGCCGATGAGTCCATGCGGGCCGGAGCACCGGTGTACGACAACGGGATACGTGCGGGCATCCTGCACCACACCGCGGGCAATAATGATTACGCACCGGAAGACTCGGCGCGGATCGTGCGCGAGATCTATGCCTACCACACTCGAACGCTCGGCTGGTCTGACATCGCCTACAACGCGCTGGTCGACAAATACGGCCAGGTCTTCGAGGGCAGATTCGGCGGCATCACCCGTCCCGTCCAGGGTTCCCACACCGGCGGGTTCAACAGGAACACCTGGGCAGTGGCCCTGATGGGCAACTTCGATCTGATGGAACCGACGCCAATCCAGCTGCGAGCGGTCGGTCGGCTGTTCGGATGGCGGCTGGCTATGGATCGCGTCGACCCCATGGGCAGCGTCGCGCTGGCATCCGCCGGGGGGCCCTACACCCGGTTCCCGCAGGGCGCCACCCCCACCCTGCCGACCATATTCGCCCATCGCGACACCGGCAGCACCGACTGCCCGGGCAACCTCGGCTATGCGTCCCTGGTCAGGGTGCGCGAGATCGCTGCCCGGTTCGACAAGCCTGCCAACGCACAGGATTTGGCCGACTCGATGCGGGGCAGCGCGATCCACGCGCGGTGGCAGTCGATGGGCGGGATGAACAGCCCGCTTGGCGCTCCGACGTCGCCCGAAGCGTCGGGTGCGGGTTCGGCCCGCTACGTGACCTTCGACAAGGGAGCGATCTACTGGTCACCCGAGTGTGGAGCACAGCCCCTCACCGGGGCCATTTACAACGCTTGGGCCATGCTCGGCTTCGAGCGCGGCGCACTCGGCCTGCCCACCAGCGGCGAGATCCAGGAGCCGCAGTGGATCGTGCAGAACTTCCAGCACGGCACACTGAACCTCGATCGGCAGAAGGGCAGCGTAACCAGGGTCATCGACGGGGTCCCGCTCGAACTGCCGCCACCACCGCCCGAGGGGCCGCCCGTGCAACTTGAGCGGTTCTCACCGGCGCGCAACCGCGTCTGATCGCGTCACGTCTCGCGAAAGGCGTCAGGGCCACCAGCGTTCGAGAACGCGGGCAACGCCGTCGTCGGTGTTGGACGCGGTGACCTCGTCGGCCGCGGCCAGCGCATCGGGATGCGCGTTGCCCATCGCCACCCCAAGTCCTGCCCAGTACAGCATCGGCACGTCGTTGGGCATGTCGCCGAACGCCACCACACCCTCGGCCGCGATGCTCAACGGGCGAGCCAGCTCCTCGACCCCGGTGGCCTTGCTGATGCCCAGCGGCACGATCTCGATGAGCCCGTTATTGGTGGAGTAGGTGATATCCCCTTCCAGCCCAACGTGTTTGGCCAATGCGGCGGCCATGTCGGAGCTAAGCGCGCCCGCTTTGCGGATCAGCAGCTTGACCGCGGGCGCGCTGAGCAGATCCTCGATGGACACCTCGGTGTTGTCGGGGTTGAGCCAGGCGTGCTCGTAACCCGGTGAGCTGACGAACTGCGGGGTGGCCGCGTCGTGAGCGCTGTTGCCGACGCGTTCGACGGCCAGACCCGAGCCAGGGATGACGCGGGTGGCGATCTCGGCGAGTTCGCCAAGCATGTCGGCGGATAACGTGCGGGCCGAGACGATGCGGTCGGTGGACGGATCGTAGATCACTGCGCCGTTGGCGCACACCGCCATTGGCGCGAAACCCAACGCGTCGACGACCGGTTTTACCCAGCGCGGCGGGCGGCCGGTGGCGAGCACGAACTGCGCGCCGGCGTCCACGGTCGCCTGTACGGCTTCGCGGGTGCGGGCCGTGATTTTCTCGTCGTCGTCGAGCAACGTGCCGTCCACATCGGAGGCAATCAGGTCGGGGGTCACCGGCGACTCTTCGCCTCACGCTCGGCGCGCTTGCGTGCTCGCTCGGCCAGCTCCGCCTCCTCGAGCACCTTGGCCTGTTCCATCGTCGGCGCGGAACCGCCGAGCCGGCGAGGCACCCAGTACGCGCCTTCGGGATGCGGGTACTCCTCCTGCACCCTGTGCAGAAGCGTGGTCATCGCCTCGCGCATCGCGGCGCTCGTCTCATCGATGGTGTCGGCGGCATAGAGGGGAGGTCCCGCCGCGACGGTCACCGGAATCTTCTTGCGCCCCATATTCCTTGGGTGATCCTTGGTCCACCGCCGTTGCGCACCCCAGACGATCAGCGGGATGATCGGCACGTTGGCCTCCCGCGCCATCCGGGCCGCGCCGGTCTTGAACTCCTTGAGCTCGAAGCTGCGGCTGATGGTGGCTTCGGGATACATACCGACAATCTCGCCGGCCCGAAGTCGCTCCACCGCCACCGCGTACGCGCCTCCCCCGGCCCGGCGGTCCACCGGAATGGTCCCGGAATGCTTGATCAGAAATTTGACGACCTTCACGTCCTGCATTTCGGTCTTGATCATGAACCGCATCCGACGGTGCCGGTGATACGCCGCAAGGGCCGCTGGCCACCAGTCGACATAACTCGTGTGGTTGATCGAGATCACAGCGCCGCCACGTTCCGGGATGTTTTCCAGACCCTGGTAGGTGATCTTGGTCCCGATGGCCCTGGTCGCCAGGCTGACGGCAATCTCGAGCGTGCGGAAGACCGGTTCCATACCCGCTACCCCGGCGCCCCGGTGGGGTCGGCCCGTTGCGCACGACGAGCGGCCTTTGCTTGGGCTTTTTGGATGGCCTCCTCGGCGTCCATCCGATTGGCTTCGGCCAGCGACGGCGCTCCCCCGCCCAGCCGGTGCGGCACCCAGAACTCGCCGGGCGGATGCGGGCCGTAGGCGTCCTGCACCTGCTCCAGCAGATGCTGCATCCGCGAATGCAGCAGGGCGGTGAGCTCCGTGGGCGGCAGGGTGGGCATGATCGGCTCGCCTACCGCCACCGAGATCGGCACTTTCGGGCGCCACATCTTTCGAGGATGCCCCTTGGTCCAGATGCGCTGCGCACCCCACACGATGTGCGGCACGATCGGCACGTCCGCGGCGATAGCCAGTCGCGCCGCCCCGGACTTGAACTCCTTGATTTCAAAGCTGCGGCTGATCGTCGCCTCCGGATAAACGCCGACCAGCTCGCCTTCCTTGAGCGCCTGGCAGGCCAGCTCGAACGAGCCGGCGCCGCTGTCACGGTCCACCTCGATGTGCCGCAGGCTGCGCATGATCGGCCCTGTGACTTTGCTGTCGAAGACCTCTTTCTTCGCCATGAACCGCACCCTGCGGCCCAGGTGCTGCTTGTAGGCGGGCAGCCCGGCGAACGTGAAGTCGAAGTAGCTGGTGTGGTTGATGGCGACGACTGCACCGCCCGTGCGGGGCAGGTTCTCCACACCGGTAACGGTGAACTTCAACCCTTGCACCCGCCACACCAGGCGGGCGAGCTGGATGACTGTCCCGTATACCGGTTCCACATCAGGCAGCCTAGTCGGGTGAGCGTTCCCAGCGAACCCGTGCCGGTTCCGGAGATCGTCGACTGCATCGCGGGAGGCCGGTCGGTCGTCGCGGTCTGGGTCAACGAGCTGGGCGGCGTGACGTTCGCAGTCGAGGGTGGACGTGAGTACGTCAAGGTGTCCCCGCCGGAATGGGCACCTTACTTGGAGGCCGAGGCCGATCGGCTGGCGTGGGCGGCGGCCTACGTCCGGTTGCCGCGCGTGCTGGGCGCGGGTGAAGGGTGGTTGCACACCGCGGGGCTGCCTGGCCGGTCGGCGGTCGACCCGCAGTGGGTGGCCGATCCGCGGACCGCCGCGCGTGCGATAGGCGCCGGGTTGCGGTTGCTGCACGACAGGCTGCCGGTCGACGATTGCCCGTTCGGTGCGCCGCCGTGGGTAGTGAATGACTCATTGCCGGTCGACCGGCTCGTCGTCTGCCACGGCGACGGGTGTGCACCCAACACCTTGCTCTCCGACGACGGCCGCCCCTGCGGGCACGTCGACCTCGCAGACCTCGGCGTCGCCGATCGGTGGGCCGACCTGGCGGTGGCCACGCTGTCGCTGTCGTGGAACTACCCCGGCGTATGGGACGACGAACTGTTCGACGCCTACGGGGTGGAGCCAGACGCGACGCGCATCGAGTACTACCGAGGGCTGTGGAACGCCGGTGACATCTCGTCCCGATAAGCTCAGATCGGCACAACCGTCGGGAAGAAAGGGTGTTTGTGCAGGTCACAAGCGTGGGACACGCCGGTTTCCGGATCGACACCAAGGCCGGAAGCATCCTGTGCGACCCCTGGGTCAACCCGGCGTACTTCGCCTCGTGGTTCCCGTTCCCGGACAACAGCACGCTGGACTGGGACGACCTTGGCGACGTCGACTACCTGTACGTCTCGCACCTACACCGGGACCACTTCGACCCGAAGAACCTCCGCGAGCACGTCAACAAGGACGCGGTCGTGCTGCTGCCCGACTACCCGGTGCCCGACCTGCAACGCGAACTCGAGAACATTGGTTTCCATAGGTTCTTCGAGACGACGGACTCGGTCAAACACCGCGTCAGCGGGCCCAAGGGCGACCTCGATGTGATGATCATCGCGCTGCGCGCACCGGCCGACGGTCCGATCGGCGACTCCGGTCTGGTGGTCGACGATGGAGAAACGGTGTGCTTCAACATGAATGACGCGCGGCCCGTCGACCTCGACGTGCTGCACGCCGACTTCGGCCACGTCGACGTGCACATGCTGCAGTACTCGGGCGCGATCTGGTACCCGATGGTCTACGACATGCCGGCACGGGCGAAGGAGGCGTTCGGCGTCCAGAAGCGTCAGCGCCAGATGGACCGCTGCCGCCAGTACATCGCTCAGGTCGACGCGACGTGGGTGGTGCCGTCGGCCGGCCCGCCGTGCTTCCTCGACCCCGAACTGCGTGACCTCAACGACGACCATGGCGACCCCGCCAACATCTTCCCGGACCAGGTGGTGTTTCTGGACCAGATGCGGGCGCACGGCCATGACCGCGGCTTGCTGATGATTCCCGGGTCGACGGCGGATTTCACTGGGCCGCAATTGAATTCACTCACCCATCCCGTGCCGGCCCCCGAGGCCATCTTCACCACGGGTAAGGCCGCCTACATCGCCGAGTACGCCGAGCGGATGGCGCCGGTACTGGCCGCGGAGAAGGCCAGCTGGGCGCCGGCGGCCGGTGAACCCTTGCTCGAGCCGCTGCGGCTGGTGCTCGAGCCGATCATGCTGCAGAGCGATCAGATCTGCGACGGCATCGGGTATCCCGTCGAGCTGCGCCTCGGCGCCGAGACCGTGGTTCTGGACTTCCCGAAACGCGTGGTGCGCGAACCGATTCCGGACGAGAAGTTCCGCTACGGGTTTGCGATCGCGCCGGAGCTGGTGCGCACGGTGCTGCGGGACAACGAGCCGGATTGGGTGAACACCATCTTCTTGTCCACCCGGTTTTCGGCCTGGCGGGTCGGTGGCTACAACGAGTACCTGTACACGTTCTTCAAGTGCCTCACCGACGAGCGGATTGCCTACGCCGACGGCTGGTTCGCGGAGGCGCATGACGACACCGCGTCGATCACCTTGGACGGCTGGGAGATTCAACGTCGCTGCCCGCACTTGAAGGCCGACCTGTCCAAGTTCGGCGTGGTGGAGGGCAGCACATTGACATGCAACCTGCACGGCTGGCAGTGGAACCTGGAGAACGGCCGCTGCCTGACGACCAAGGGCCACGAGTTGCGGTCGGAGCGGAAATGACGGCCCCGCGCCAGTACTACGACGACGGCCTGATCCAGCTGGACCGTGAGGCGCTCACGTTGCGGCGCTACCACTTTCCGTCGGGCACCTCCAAGGTGATCCCGCTGCGGTCGATCCGCGGGTACAACGCCGAGCCGCTGGGGTTGTTCACTCAGCGGTTCCGGATCTGGGGCAGCTCGGACCTGCGCCGGTGGCTGCCGCTGGACGTGTGGCGGCCGATCAAGTCCACGCTTGTGACGTTGGACGTGCCCGGTGTGCGGCCAAAGCCCGCGTTCACTCCCCAGCGTCCGAAAGAGTTTCTCGCGAGGCTCGACGAGCTCCTGGGCAGCCAATAGGGCGAGCAGACGCAAAAGCGCCCAATTTCACGGCGTGTCGGGGACTTTTATGTCTGTTCGCCGACGTCTAGTTTTTCGGCTCCAGCACGTCCGTCCCGACGAACGGCACCAGGGCATCGGGGATCCGGACGCTGCCGTCGGGCTGCTGATGGTTCTCCAGGATCGCCACCAGCCAGCGCGTCGTGGCCAGCGTCCCGTTGAGCGTCGCCGCCGTCTGCGGCTTACCGTTCTCGTCGCGGTATCGGACAGACAGGCGGCGCGCCTGGAACGTCGTGCAGTTCGAGGTCGACGTCAGCTCACGGTAGGTCTGCTGCGTCGGGATCCACGCCTCGCAGTCGAACTTTCGCGCCGCCGAGGTACCCAAATCGCCCGCGGCGATGTCGATTACCCGATACGGCACCTCGATGTGCGCCAGCATCTGGCGCTGCCAGCCCAGCAGTCGGTCGTGCTCGGCCTCGGCCTGCTCGGGCCTGCAGTAGACGAAGCCCTCCACCTTGTCGAACTGGTGCACACGGATGATGCCGCGGGTGTCCTTGCCGTGGCTGCCTGCCTCGCGGCGGAAGCACGACGACCAGCCGGCGTAGCGCAGCGGACCGTCGGAGAGGTCGAGGATCTCGTCGGCGTGATATCCGGCCAGCGGCACCTCGGATGTGCCGACCAGGTAAAGGTCGTCGGCCTCGACCCGGTACACCTCTTCGCTGTGCGCGCCGAGAAAACCGGTGCCCGCCATCACCTCCGGGCGCACCAGCACCGGAGGGATCATGAGGGTGAAGCCGTTCTCGGTGGCCAGCCGGACCGCGAGCTGCATGAGCCCGAGTTGCAGCAGCGCGCCAGCCCCGGTCAGGAAGTAGAACCGTGACCCGGACACCTTGGCGCCGCGCTCCAGGTCGATCAGGCGGAGCGACTCCCCGAGTTCCACGTGATCCTTCGGGTTCTCGATGGCCCGCGGTTCACCGACGGTTTCGAGCACCGCGAAGTCGTCCTCGCCACCTGCCGGGACACCGTCGATGATCACGTTGGAGATCGCCATATAGGCTGCGGTGAAAGCCTTTTCGGCCTCGGCCTGCTCGGCCTCGGCGGCCTTGACCTTCTCGGCGAAGGCCTTCGCCTGTTCCAGCAGGGCCGGTCGCTCGTCGGGGGACGCCTTGCCCACCTGCTTGCTGACTGCCTTCTGCTCCGCGCGCAGGTTGTCAGCAGCCGATACCGCGGACCGGCGGGCGGCGTCGGCTTCGAGGAGCGCGTCGACGAGTCCCGGGTCTTCGCCACGAGCGCGCTGAGACGCACGCACCACGTCCGGATCTTCGCGCAGCAGCTTGAGGTCGATCACGGCCGCAACCCTACTTTTGTCGTCCCGCCTCGACGGGGGGACCCCGCTCAGGCACAACCTCATAACGTTACAACTGCATCAGTTGTCACAACGCCTGACACGCCTGTCACAATAGAGCAGATGTTGGAGGCACCCGAGCGCGAGGAACTACTCGCTGACTCGCGAAAGAGCGAGGACGGACAGCCGTCGGAGCGGGTGGCGTGGTGGCAGAGTTTGCACGCTACGTCAACGCGCCGCGCGCTGTTGTTGACCGCGCTCGGTGGACTGCTCATCGCCGGGCTCATCACAGCCTTGCCGAGCAAGGACGGCTCCAACGGGCTGACCGCCAGCACGATTTCCCTCGGCCCGCGCGGCAACGACACGTTCAACCACGCCAAGAGCGGCGACTGCCTGAGCTGGCCGGACCGCACGCCGGATGCGGCCGAGATCATCGACTGCAAGGACGAGCACCGCTTCGAGGTCGCCGAGTCGGTGGACATGCGCACCTTCCCCGGCAGCGAGTACGGCCCCGACGCGGCACCGCCGTCGCCCACCCGGATCCAGCAGATCAGCCAGGAGCAGTGCTCGGCCGCTGTCAAGCGCTACCTCGGCACCCGCTTCGACCCGAACAGCCGCTTCACCGTCAGCATGCTGTGGTCGGGCGACAAGGCGTGGCGGCAGTCGGGTGAACGACGCATGCTGTGCGGTTTGCAGCTGCCGGGGCCGAACAACCAGCAGCTGGCATTCAAGGGCAAGGTCGCCGACGTCGACCAGTCGAAGGTGTGGCCCGCGGGCACCTGCCTGGGCATCGACCCGGCCACTAATCAGCCGACGGATATTCCCGTCGACTGCGCGGCCCCGCACGCGATGGAAGTCACCGGCGCGGTTAACCTGGCCGAAAAGTTCCCGGAGGCGCTCCCGCCGGAACCCGACCAGGACAGCTTCATCAAGGACGCCTGCACCCGGATGACGGACGCATATCTGGCGCCGGTCCAGCTGCGCAGCACCACGCTGACCCTGATCTACAGCACCATCTCGCTGCCGAGCTGGTCGGCGGGCAGCCATCAGGTGTCGTGCAGCATCGGCGCGACGCTGGGTAACGGCGGCTGGTCGACACTGCTCAACAGCGCCAAGGGACCGCTGATGATCAACGGTCAGCCACCGGTCGCGCCGCCGGACATCCCGGTGGACCGGCTGAACCTTCCGCCGATCCCGGTGATCGAGCCGCAAATGCCGGACACGTCATCGTCTTCGCAGTACACCACTACTACTGAGTCCGACCCGGGTCAGCAGACCCAGCACATGCCGGGGCAACAGTCGACGGGCACAACCGAGACCGCCCCGACTTCGACGGGGGCATCCCCTCCGCCACCGGGCAACACGTTCCTAAACGGGCCAACGCCGTCACCCGGCGCGCCGCCGGATGGGCCTCCGCCACCCGAGGGTGCCCTGTCGCCACTGGGCGCGCCTCCTGGTCCGGCTCCCGCGCCGCCTCCAGCTGAGGCCGCACCCGTGCCGCCCCCGCCCGCGGCGCCGGCCGAACTCCTGCCGCCGCCGGCACCGCCGGCCGAACTCCTGCCGCCGCCGGCACCGCCGCCAGGGCAGTAGTCGCGTGGCCGTGCGGATGAGCCCGCAACGGTTTGACGAGCTGGTCTCCGACGCACTCGACCTGATTCCACCGGAGCTCGCCGCGGCGATCGACAACGTCGTGGTGCTGGTCGAGGACCGCAATCCCGACGAGCCCGAGCTGCTGGGCCTGTATCAAGGGGTGGCGTTGACCGAACGGGATTCGTGGTACGCGGGCTCGTTGCCCGACACCATCACGATCTACCGCGAAGCGTTGCTGGAGGTCTGCGACGACGAGAATGAGGTCGTCGACGAGGTCGCGATCACAGTGATCCACGAGATCGCGCACCATTTCGGCATCGACGACGACCGGCTGCACGAATTGGGTTGGGGATAACTGCGTGAGTGGGCCCACGCGCAGCCGGGGTGGGCCCACGCGCAAGCTGGGGAACGCAAACTGACCCGACACGCCGCGGAAATGGGGGCTTTTGCGTCTGGTCGCGCTATGAACGAGCCATGAGCAGTGAATGCCGCGAGTGCCTGGCGGGGCTCGAGCACTGCCATGGCACCGTCATTCACCATGCCTGGTATCGGACGGAATGCACCGAGGACGGCTGCGTCACCCCCGAGGTGGTGCACGCATTCAGCGTCGATTGCGACGCGCTCGGGTGCACGTGCGGCGCCCTCGCGTCAGCCCATCGGGTCGGCTGAGGACAACGCATCCTCGACCGGGTGCACATCGGGCTCGGGGTAGAACGGCGGTGTCAGCGTTGACCACTGCACGCAGCTCCACCGCCCGTCGGTAATCGGTGCCAGCACAACGGATTCAGTGTTGGCCAAGTGATGATCTAGGGCGAAGGTGCCGTCGACGCCGGACAGCACGGCCGACACGAGCCGGATCGCCGCACCGTGGCTGACCACCACGATGTCGCCGCGCCACGCGTGGTCGTCGAGGTAACGCATGCGCAGCTGGGTGAGCACGGGCACATACCGGTCGAGCACCTCGTTGCCGGTCTCCCCGCCGGGCATCGGCACGTCCAGATCGCCCTCGTGCCAGCGTTGGTAGACGGTCTCGAACTCGGCGATCGCGTCGTCGTCGTTGCGGTCCTCGAGATCGCCCACCTGGACCTCGTGGATGCCCTCGAATTGGTGAGTGTCCAGGCCGAGTTCGCCGCTGATCTCCTCGGCGGTCTGGGCGGCCCGCACCGCCACCGAATGGGCGATCATCGCCGCGGGGTGCGGCAGGTCGCGGGCGAAGGCGCGGGCCTGGTCGCGGCCGAGGTCGGTCAGCGCCGCCCCTGGAGGGCGGGTGTCCAGGCGACGTTCGACGTTGCCGTGCGTCTGGCCGTGTCGGACCAGCACCAGCCGCCCGCTCATGGCTTACCCTCCCGTAGCTGCGTCAGCCAGCGGGACGCCTCATCCAGCTGCGGCGGCGCCGCACCGGCGGCCGCTCCTGTCGGCCACGAACCCAGGTATCTCACGTCAGCACAACGACGGTGGAGCGCCTTGAGTGCCTCGGCGACCGCTTCGTCGTCGATGTGCCCGACACAGTCGAGGAAGAAGAAGTAGGTGCCCAACTCCTTTCGGGTGGGCCGGGATTCGATGCGGGTGAGATCGATGTCGCGGATCGCGAACTCGGTGAGTGCCGACACCAGTGCGCCGGGAACGTTGTCGAGGCGCAGCACCACCGAGGTGCGGTCGGCTCCGGTGCGGCCCGGCGGCGGTCCCGGCTGCCCGGCCAACACGAACCGGGTGCGCGCATTGGGCTCGTCGACGACGTCGGTGGCCAGCGCCGTCAGGCCGTAGCGTTCGGCGGCCAGTGCGGTGCTCACGCCTGCGTCGGCGCGCCCGTTGGAGACGTCGTGCGCAGCCGCTGCGTTCGAGTTGGCCGGCACCACTTGCGCCTTCGGCAGGTGTTCGGTCAGCCAATGCCGGACCTGTGCAGCGGCCACGGGGAAGGCCGCCACGGTCGCGACCTTGACCGCCGGCGTGCCTTTTCGCACCACAATCGTGAACGACACGTCGAGGGTCAATTCGGCGAAGATCTGCAGTGGCGGGCCGGTGGCGAGGTGGTCCAGTGTCGGCAGAACCGATCCCTCGATCGAGTTCTCGATCGGCACGCAGGCGTAGTCGGCGTCGCCGGACCGAACCGCGGCAAGGGCAGCGGGCGTGCTCTCCGTGGGGATGGGCGCGAGGCCGTCCGACGAGCCGTTTCCTGGAACCAGACCGCCGGCCGAGATCTTCAGCAACGCCGCCTCAGTGAAGGTCCCTTCGGGTCCGAGATAGGCGATGCGCAGCACATTTCAACCCTATCGGTTGTCGCGGTTGCCGCCCTTGATGCCGCTTCGGTAGGCCTTGCGCCGTCTGTCGGGGCCTAGTTAAGTTAGGCTCACCTTATTTGATGGGAGGCGGCGATGACGGCAGCAGTGGCAGCACCGACGACGGCCGAGCGAATCCGCAGTGCATGCGTGCGGGCCGGCGGGGCGATGCTCGCGGTCGAAGGCGTCGAGCCCATCTCCACGCGAGGTCGTAGACCGGCTGG